>CBAAAS010000715.1:0-1501 GCA_964658855.1 uncultured Mycobacterium sp. | reverse complement strand
CTGATGTTCTGGGCGGCGGTGTTCCACCGCAAGAAGGCCACCGACACCGAATTGCCCAGGCAGTTCGGCTACAACATGCCACTCGAGCTGGTGCTCACCGTGACGCCGTTCCTGATCATCTCGGTGCTGTTCTACTTCACCGTCGTGGTGCAGGAAAAGATGCTGCACCTCGAGGCCGACCCCGAGGTCGTCATCGACGTCACCTCCTTCCAGTGGAACTGGAAGTTCGGCTACCAGAAGGTCCAGTTCAAGGACGGCACTCTCAAGTACGACGGCGCCGACGCGGCGAAGAAGGCCGCGATGGTCTCCAAGCCCGAGGGCAAAGACTCCCGCGGCGAGGAGCGGGTCGGTCCTGTCCGCGGCCTCAACACCGAGGACCGCACCTACCTCAACTTCGACAAGGTCGAGACGGTCGGCACCAGCACCGAAATTCCGGTTCTGGTCCTGCCCGCCGGCAAGCGGATCGAGTTCACGCTGGCTTCCGCCGACGTGATCCACGGCTTCTGGGTGCCGGAGTTCCTGTTCAAGCGCGACGTGATGCCCGACCCGGCGGCCAACCACTCGGTCAACGTCTTCCAAGTGGCCAAGATCGAGCGGACCGGCGCGTTCGTAGGTCGCTGCACGGAAATGTGTGGCACCTATCACTCGATGATGAACTTCGAGGTCCGGGTGGTTCAGCCCAACGACTTCAAGGCCTACCTGCAGCAGCGGATCGCCGGGAAGACCAACGCCCAGTCGTTGCAGGCCATCGCGCAGTCACCCGTGGCGGTTACCACCCACCCGTTCGACACCCGCCGTGGCGAGATGGCGCCCCAGGCGAGTAAGTAGGGATACCCCATGCACATCGAAGCCAGGTTGTTCGAGTTCATCGCGGCGTTCTTCATCTTCTGCACGGTTCTCTACGGTGTGCTGACCAGCCTGTATGCCACCGGCGGGATCGAATGGGCCGGCACCACCGCGTTGGCGCTGACCAGCGGGCTGGCGGTGATCATCGCCACCTTCTTCCGGTTCGTCGCTCGCCGGCTCGACACCCGTCCCGAGGACTACGAGGGTGCTGAGATCAGCGACGGGGCAGGGGAATTGGGTTTCTTCAGTCCGCACAGCTGGTGGCCGATCCTGATCGCACTGTCCGGTTCGGTGACGGCGGTCGGCATCGCCCTATGGCTGCCATGGTTGATCGGCGCCGGTGTCGTCTTCATCCTGAGTTCGGCAGCCGGATTGGTCTTCGAGTACTACGTCGGTCCAGAGAAGCACTAGCCGCCGTCGCCAAAGGTCACAATCCGGGCGTCAGTTGATCTGTGATCGGGTCGCCCAGAATGTCGCGCGACATCCGGTTGGGTAGGGTTTTCCGAGGCACATTGAGCAACATCGGAGCGCGCGCCCATCAACACAGTGGTGGTGCTGCGGACTCCGGTGAAGTAGTCGAACAGGACAGACGATCATGAGCGGGCCGAATCCACCAGGACCGGAGTCCGAAGAACTGGAACCCGGCGTCGAGGCC
>CBAAAS010000714.1:0-1523 GCA_964658855.1 uncultured Mycobacterium sp. | reverse complement strand
CACCGCGGAAACAAGTTGGTGTGGAACGACTTTCCAAACGAGGAGACCTCGGGCACCTGCCGGCAGTTCACCTGCAAGTATCACGCCTGGCGCTACGACCTCGACGGCAAGCTGACCTTCATCCAGCAGGAAGAGGAGTTCTTCGACGTCGACAAGAGCGACTACGGCCTGGTCGGCGTCCGCTGCGAGACGTGGGAAGGCTTCATCTTCATCAACTTCGATCAGCACGCGAAGCCGCTGACCGACTACCTGGGATCGTTGGCCAAGGGCATCGAGGGCTACCCCTTCCACGAGATGACCGAGACCTACTCCTATCGGGCCGAGGTCGGCAGCAACTGGAAGCTGTTCATGGACGCGTTCGCCGAGTTCTACCACGCGCCGATCCTGCACCAGGGCCAGTACACCAAGGAAGAAGCCGCCAAGATCCAGAAGTACGGCTTCGAGGCGCTGTACTACGAGATGGCCAGCCCGCACGCGATGATCTCCACCTGGGGCGGCCAGTCGCCGCCCGTCGACATGAGCATGGTCAAGCCGATGGACCAGGTGCTGCGCAGTGGTTTGTTCGGCCCGTGGGACAAGCCCGAGGTGGTGGCGAAGCTCACTGAACTTCCGGAGGGCATCAACCCGAAAAAGGTTTCGCAATGGGGCATCGATGAGTGGCACTTCTACCCGAACATGATGCTGCTGATCTGGGAGCCCGGCTGGTTCCTGACCTACCACTACTGGCCGACCGCGGTCGACAAACACATCTTCGAGTCCACGCTGTATTTCGTACCGCCGAAGAACGCACGGGAGCGACTGGCCCAGGAGTTGGCTGCCGTCACATTCAAGGAATACGCGCTGCAGGACGCCAACACGCTGGAAGCAACGCAGACCATGATCGGCACCAAGGTGGTCAACAACTTCCCGCTGTGCGACCAGGAGATCATGCTGCGCCACCTGCACAAGGTGACCAACGATTACGTGAAGGAGTACGCCATCAATGGCCACCACTGACAACCTGCCCGCCGAATTCGTCGCTCTGGAGCCATATCTCGACTGGGATCTGGCCACCGAGCCCGAGCGCTACGCCAAGCGGCTAGCTACCTCGATGGCCGAGATGCAAGCGTTCTACGACGTGGCATTTCCCAAGCTGAACGACGTCATCGACTACTGCGACACGTTCCCAATCGACGACCTGCCTGAGGACGCACGTACCCTGATGCATCTGATGCAGTCGCTGGTCATGGTCTCGTTCCCGATCGAGGCGTGGAAGCAGCCACGGGTGCCCGACAGCGGGGCGGCCTGGGTGGAGCTGATCCGCGAGCCGGTGATCTAGCCGGTGCTCACGATCAAGGCTGCCGGACTGCTCGACATCGACGCCGGCGAGATTGTCTCGCCCGGCATCCTGCGCATCGAGGGTGACCGGATCGTCGGTGTCGGCGGCGCACCCGAGGGCGAGATTATCGATCTCGGGGACTCGATCCTGCTGCCCGGTCTGATGGACATGGAAGTCAACCTGCTGATGGGTGGGCGCGGGGAGA
>CBAAAS010000713.1:0-1557 GCA_964658855.1 uncultured Mycobacterium sp. | reverse complement strand
GCCCGCCGTGGTCAACGTGCTGACCGATCCCGAGGTTGCCTATCCGCGCCGCTCGAACCTGGCATGACGTGCTCCCGCTCGACCCGCCGACCCCTTCCCAGGGCGTCCCGCCCCGCCCTGTGGTCGGCTTGTACCGTTGACCTGTGTCAAAGACCACCAGCACTTCGTCCGGGCGCCTGAGCGGCCGCTTCTGGCGACTGCTCGGCGCCAACGCCGAGAAGAACCAGGGCCGCTCACAGGCCCAGGTCACCGCGTCGGCCGACTATGACGAGAAGGCCGCCGAACTCGACGATGAGCAGTTGCGCAAAGCCGCCGGCCTCCTCGAACTCGACGACCTGGCCGAGGCCGACGACATTCCGCAGTTCCTGGCTATCGCCAGAGAAGCCGGTGAACGGGCCACGGGGCTGCGGCCGTTCGACGTGCAGCTGCTCGGCGCGCTGCGGATGCTGGCCGGCGATGTGGTCGAAATGGCCACCGGTGAGGGCAAGACCCTGGCCGGGGCCATCGCCGCTGCCGGCTACGCGCTGGGTGGACGGCACGTTCACGTCGTCACGATCAACGACTACCTGGCCCGCCGCGATGCCGAATGGATGGGTCCACTGCTGGAGAAGCTGGGTGTCACCGTCGGCTGGGTCACCGGCGAATCGACCTCCGACGAACGCCGCGCCGCCTACAAGTGCAACGTCACCTACGCGTCGATCAACGAGATCGGCTTCGACGTGCTGCGCGATCAGCTGGTGACCGATGTCGACGATCTGGTGTCGCCCAACCCGGACGTGGCCCTGATCGACGAGGCCGACTCGGTGCTGGTCGACGAGGCGTTGGTGCCCCTGGTGCTGGCTGGAACCAGCCACCGCGAGCAACCACGGCTGGAGGTCATCCGGCTCGTCGGCGAGCTGAACGCCGGCGACGACTACGACACCGACTCCGACAACCGCAACGTCCATCTGACCGATGCCGGTGCGCACAAACTCGAAAAGCAGCTTGGCGGAATCGATCTCTACTCCGAAGAACATGTCGGCACCACGCTCACCGAGGTCAACGTCGCGCTGCACGCACACGTTCTGCTGCACCGCGACGTGCACTACATCGTGCGTGACGATGCCGTGCACCTGATCAACTCGTCCCGCGGCCGGATCGCCCAGCTACAACGCTGGCCGGACGGACTGCAAGCGGCGGTCGAGGCCAAGGAAGGCATCGAGACCACCGAAACCGGTGAGGTGCTGGACACCATCACCGTGCAGGCACTGGTCAATCGGTACCCGACCGTCTGCGGTATGACCGGAACCGCTTTGGCTGCAGGCGAACAGCTGCGCCAGTTCTACAAACTCGGTGTGTCACCGATCGAGCCGAACATGCCCAACATCCGGGAGGACGAAACCGACCGGGTCTACATCACGGCGGCGGCCAAGATCGACGCGATCATCGCGCACATCATCGATATTCACGAAACCGGGCAGCCCGTTCTGGTCGGCACCCACGACGTCGCCGAATCCGAGGAGCTGCACGAGCGATTACAGCGTCGCGGAGTCCCCGCGGTGGTGCTCAACGCCAAGA
>CBAAAS010000712.1:0-1566 GCA_964658855.1 uncultured Mycobacterium sp. | reverse complement strand
GGTGCTGAAACCGACAGGGCAGCCATCGGTCGGCCGTTGCGGCCTAGTACGGGCGCGGCCACACATTGGACGCCGATCCGGCTTTCCTCTGTGTCGGTGGCGATGCCCTCTCGACGAATAGCCGACAACTCCTGCCCGAGCACGGCCGGATCGACGATCGACCGCGGGGTCAACCGTGAAAGGGGCGCTGCCAGCGCGGCCGCGGCTGCGTCCGGGTCGTAGGCCAACAACACTTTGCCGATGCTGGTGCAGGTCGCTGGCAACCGGCCGCCAATGCGCGACGGCGCCGTCACGGTGCGATGGCCGTAAAGCTTGGCCAGGTAGAGCACGTCCGTCCCGTGCAGCGTTGCGAGGTGCACGGTTTGTCTGGTCGCTTCGAACAGTTCGGTGAGATACGGGAGCAGCACGTCGCGCAGTTGGTCGTGTCCGGGAGCGTAGACCGCGCGTCCGAGATCGTGCAGTCGCGAACCTAGTCGATAACTCGTGCCGATCCGTTCGACCATCGCGTTGCGCTCCAGCATTCCGAGAACGCGGAATGCGGTGGACTTGCTCAGGCTCGTCCGGCGGGCGAGTTCGCTCACCCCAAGCCCGGTGCTCGCGTCATCGCCGAACGCGACGAGCAGGCTGAATGCCTTATCGATCGCAGCCCGGTCGTCGCGCATGGTTTCCATGACGGCCACTGTCATGTCACGCCTCCGATGTCGGGAACCGGGCGTCACTTTTACTTGCCCGGCGTGTCACTGTTACCTAACCCATCTTGCAGAATCCGGGTGCGTTCGTCAACAATGACGGAGTGGCAATTAAAAGTGACACCCAGCACGAGGTGAACATGCTGGTCGCGCGCAACATGCGGCGCTTCCGACTGGAGCGAGCCATGTCGCTGGGGGAGGTGTCACGCAGGTCGGGGCTGTCGAAGCAGACGCTGTCGAAGATCGAGCTGGGCGAGGGTAATCCGACTGTAGAGACGTTGGCGCAGCTGGGCGCCGCCCTGGCCATGCCTGCCCGGCGGCTGCTGACGGAATGGGGAACGCCCGTCTTCGTGCAGCGACACGACGAGGCGGAATGGTCGGACGGGCCCGCGTGGTCCGAACGGATACTCGACGAGGTCTACGGCTCCGGCTACGTCCGTACGTTGGCACTGCGGCTGGAACGCAGCGGCGACGAGCCGGCGGTCATTGAGGCCCATCCCGCGGGAACCCTGCACCACCTCTATGTGATCACCGGAAAACTGCGCACCGGTCCGATCACTGATGCTGTCGACCTGGCGGCAGGGGACTTCGCACGGTTCCCCGGCGACGTGCCGCATCGCCATATCTGCTTGAGCGACCGCGTCACCGCCCACATGGTGACCACCATCCCACAGGTTCGACAGTTCGGTCCGACGGTCGTGCGCGGTGGCACTGTTTGATCGCGAGCGGACAGATTCGGCACCGGCCAGCGCCCACCGCCCGCATCAGACCATCGACGGGCAACCGTTCGGCAAGTCACCCGACTTGGGGCGTTGTGTGCTGGCAGAGCGTAGTGACGAAAGAGGCTTACTCACTGGCAGTCACCGCCGAGCCCGTC
>CBAAAS010000711.1:0-1572 GCA_964658855.1 uncultured Mycobacterium sp. | reverse complement strand
TGGTGTGCTGTGAATTCGGCATGCCGGCCACTGTAATCCGCTAGTAATTGGGCCAAGTACATAACTGGAGGCTTAGGTACATGACCGCAACGATTCCGGACACGATCCTGAACATCGACTTGGCGGACGGCAACTTCTACGCTGACCGGCAGACGTCACGCGAGGCCTATCGCTGGATGCGCGCCAACCAACCGGTTTTCCGCGATCGCAACGGCCTGGCCGGCGCAACCACCTATCAGGCGATCATCGACGCCGAGCGCAACCCGGAGCTGTTCTCGAACACCGGCGGCATCCGTCCGGACCAGCCCGGGATGCCGTACATGATCGACATGGACGACCCGTCACACCTGTTGCGGCGCAAGCTGGTCAACGCGGGGTTCACCCGCAAGCGGGTGACCGAGAAGATTCCGTCGCTGGGCCGGCTGTGCGACGCGCTGATCGACGCCGTCTGCGAGCGCGGTGAGTGTGACTTCGTTCGTGACCTCGCCGCCCCGCTGCCGATGGCGGTGATCGGCGACATGCTGGGCGTGCTGCCCGAGGAGCGCGGCATGCTGTTGAAGTGGTCGGACGACCTGGTTTCCGGGTTGAGTTCGCACCTCGACCCGACGGGCCCGGAGTTCCAGACGGTGATGAATGCCTTTGCGGGCTATACCGAATTCACCATGGGCACCATCGCCAAGCGTCGCGCCGAACCCACCGACGACCTGTTCTCCATTCTGGTGAATGCCGAAGTCGAAGGACAGCGGATGTCCGACGACGAGATCGTGATGGAAACCCTGTTGATCCTGATCGGTGGCGACGAGACCACTCGGCACACGTTGTCCGGCGGCACCGAGCAGTTGGTGCGTCACCGCGACCAGTGGGACGCGCTGCGGGCCGACTCAGATGCGCTGCTGCCCGGCGCGATCGAGGAGATGCTCCGCTGGACCTCGCCGGTGAAGAACATGTGCCGAACCTTGACCGCCGACAACGAGTTTCACGGCACCGAGCTCCGCGAGGGCGAGAAGATAATGTTGCTGTTCGAGTCGGCGAACTTCGACGAGACACAGTTCGAGAACGCCGATCAGTTCGACATTCGCCGAGACCCCAACGGCCACGTCGCATTCGGCTTCGGCACGCACTTCTGCCTGGGCAATCAGTTGGCCCGTCTGGAGCTGCGCCTGATGACCGAGCGGGTGCTGGAGCGTCTGCCCGATCTGCGGCTGGCTGACGAAGGTGACGTATTGCCTTTGCGCCCAGCCAACTTCGTCAGCGGACTGGAGTCGATGCCGATGGTGTTCACCCCGACCGCTCCCTTGGGCTGAGCTTTTGCGCCGAGCGTGAAGCTGTTGCGAGAAACCGAGTGAAAACTGGCAGCAGGTTCACGCTCGCCGATCCCAGGCGGCCCGCACTCGCGCGTTGACGCCACCCTCGGTGTCTTCGACTGTGACCCGGACGACGGTCCAGCGGAGGTCCGTCAACGTCTCTAGACGCGTGATGTCTTTGTTGAACTGTCGTCGATCGGTGCGGTGGTGATCCCCCTCGTACTCGACCGCGAGTTTCAGTTCCTCCCAACCCATGTCCAGAACTGCG
>CBAAAS010000710.1:0-1576 GCA_964658855.1 uncultured Mycobacterium sp. | reverse complement strand
GTGACGAGGTTGCCATCGCTGGCGCGGTCATCGAACTGGTTCACCTGGCCACGCTGTACCACGACGACGTGATGGACGAGGCCCAGATACGCCGCGGCGCCCCCAGCGCCAACCTGAGGTGGAACAACAACGTCGCGATCCTGGCCGGCGACTACCTGTTTGCGACCGCGTCGCGGTTGGTGTCGCGGTTGGGCCCGGATGCGGTGCGGATCATCGCTGAGACCTTCGCGCAGCTGGTGACCGGGCAGATGCGCGAAACCCAGGGGGCCGTCGACAAGGCCGACCCGATCGCGCACTACCTCAGGGTGGTGCACGAGAAGACGGCCTGCCTGATCGGCGCGGCGGGCCGGTTCGGGGCGATGTTCTCCGGTGCGGACGAGGAGCAGACCGAACGGCTGAGCCGGCTGGGTGACCTGGTCGGCACCGCGTTCCAGATCTCGGACGACATCATCGACATCGACAGCGATCCCGACGAGTCCGGCAAGCTGCCGGGCACCGACCTGCGCGAGGGCGTGCACACGCTGCCGGTGCTCTACGCGCTGCACGACACCGGACCCGACTCCGACCGGCTGCGCGAGCTACTGGCCGGGCCGATCGAGGACGACGCGGCGCTCGCCGAGGCGCTGGCGTTGCTGCGGGCCTCGCCGGGCATGGCCAAGGCCAAGGAGACGGTTGCCCAATTTGCGGCCCAAGCCCGCGACGAACTGGCCGCGTTGCCGGAAGGCCCCGGACGGAACGCGCTCGCGACGCTGGTCGATTACACGATCCACCGACACGGCTAGTTTGCGGAACTCTGCGGCGGCTCCCCGGCGTTAGATGGGGTGACTCGTAGGAGGACTTTGATGATCTGGCATCCGCATCACAACACGGCGAAGACGTTCGTGTTGCTGGTTGGTATGTCGGCCCTGATCGTGTTCGTGGGCAGTTTGTTCGGCCGGGGCGTGATGTTCGTGGCCGTGCTGTTCGCCGTCGGCTTGAACATCTACACCTACTTCAACAGCGACAAGTTGGCGCTGCGGGCCATGCATGCGCAGCCGGTGTCGGAGGTGCAGGAGCCGGTGATCTACCGGATCGTGCGCGAACTGGCCACCGCCGCGCACCAGCCGATGCCGCGGCTCTACATCAGCGACACCGCCGCGCCCAACGCGTTCGCCACCGGCCGCAACCCGCGCAATGCCGCGGTGTGCTGCACCACCGGGATTCTCGGCATCCTCAACGAGCGTGAGTTGCGCGCGGTGCTGGGCCACGAGCTTTCGCACGTCTACAACCGCGACATCCTGATCTCGTGCGTGGCCGGCGCGCTGGCGTCGGTGATCACCGCGCTGGCCAACATGGCGATGTTCGCCGGAATGATGGGCGGAAACAACCGCGAAGGTGGCAATCCCTTTGCGCTGCTGCTGGTTTCGATGCTGGGACCGGTCGCCGCGACGGTGGTGAAGCTGGCGGTGTCCCGTTCGCGGGAGTACCAGGCCGACGAGTCCGGCGCGATGCTGACCGGCGACCCGTTGTCGCTGGCGTCGGCGCTGCGCAAGATCTCCGGCGGTGTGCAGGTCGCGCCGCTGCCACCTGAGCCGCG
>CBAAAS010000709.1:0-1582 GCA_964658855.1 uncultured Mycobacterium sp. | reverse complement strand
GGAGTTCTGCCGCAAATCCAGGCCCGAGAGATGAAAGCCGAAGACGTGCAAGGCTTCCCGCAGCCGCGCCAGCCGATCGTCGGCGAGCAGCTTGCTACCGTTCGCGCGCAGTGAAGCGTCCACGGTGTCGAGATCGGCTTGCATCTCCCCCGGCGTCGAGTACGGGGGCAGACCGAGGTCGAGGAGGTCGTCCGGCTCTTCGTCGAGGATTTGCGCTGCGGTGGCGGTGAGCCGGCCGTGGATTACGCGCAATGCGCGGCGGTACGGCTCGTCGCCGCGTGCCGGCTCGTCGCAGTCCTCGGCCAGCTTGCTCAGCTCGTCGGTCACGGCGACCAATCGCGACGACATCGACAGTTCCTGCTCCAGCGCACTCAGCTCGGCGGTGTAGTGGTTCAGCGCGGTGTAGGCGGCGCTGCCGGTAGCCAGTCGTACCACGTCGGCGGTGACGTTCGGGTTGCCGTCGCGGTCGCCGCCGATCCACGAGCCGGGCCGCAGGATCGGTTCGGGAAGTAGGTCGGCGTCGGGCCAGCGGCCGCGCAACGCGTCGCGAACTCCGGCGTTGACCTTGGGTACCACATCGAAAAATGCTGTCGCGTAATACCGCAACCCGACCGCGATTTCGTCGGAGATCTGCAGGCGGGACAGCCGCACCAACGCCGTCTGCCACAGCATCAACACTTGGCGGCGGAGCTCGGTTTCGATATCGCCGCCGTCGTCGGCCTTGGTGTGGCCTTGTGCGTGCAGCCGCATCAGCTGGGTGATGCGGTGCTGGGTGTCGAACACCGTGCGGCGGCGGGTTTCGGTCGGATGGGCGGTGATCACCGGCGAGACCAGCGCGCCGGTCAGCGCCTCGGCCACGGTCGCCGAATCCAGATCCGCCTTGTCCAGCTTCTGGTAGGTGGCGGCCAGGCTGCTGTCCTGTGGCGGGTCACCTGCCTCGACGTGGACGGCGCGGCGACGTTCCCGGTGGATGTCTTCGGCGACGTTGGCCAGCAGCGCGAAGTGACTGAACGCCCGGATCACCGGGATTGCCCGGCGGATGTCGATGCCGTCGAAAATCTGCGCCACCTCGGCGCGCTCGATCTCCGAGCGCCGCACCCGGAACGACGCGATGCGGGCCCGCTCCACCAGGTCGAAGACCTCGTCACCGTTCTGCTCACGAACGGTGTCGCCGAGAATGGCACCGAGTAACCGGATGTCGTCGCGCATCGGCTCGGTTGCTTCGCGACCTGTCCGGGTGCGTTGTACCGCACCGAAGGGCTCGAGCGAGTCGGGTGCTTCAGCCATACCTACCAGTATCAGGGTGGTTGGCCGTCTTCGCCTTTCGTGGGTCAGGCGTTGTATTTGATACGCAGCGCCACACCGACGATGGCGACCAGCCAGATGCCGACGACGAACAAGGTCAGTCGGTCAAGGTTTTTCTCCACGACCGTCGACCCCGACAGGCTGGATTGCACGCCACCACCGAACAGCGTCGACAGACCACCACCCTTGGCGCGGTGCAGCAGCACCAACAAGACCACCAGGATGCTGGTGACCACCAAGGTGATCTGCAGAGCCAATTCCATGGCCCACACCTTAC
>CBAAAS010000708.1:0-1591 GCA_964658855.1 uncultured Mycobacterium sp. | reverse complement strand
TGGCGAGTCTGCCTCCGCGCCCGGACGAACGTGATCTGGTGGCAAGCGCCCGCCAGCAGGGGTGGGTGATCACCCATGGCGAAATCGAACCGAACACATACGGTTTGGCGGTTCCAGTGCATCGCGACGTGCCGTCACCGCCAGCTTGCATCAACTTGATCTCGCACCGCGAGGACGTGGTGATGCGCGGCAAGGACGCAGTTGTCAAGGCAGCAAAGGAATTATCGGAGATCCTCTGCTGACCCTGACGGGAAGGAATTTCACACGCATGCCGTCTTGGGATCATGAAGTCGACGTCGTCGTCCTCGGCAGCGGCGGAGCCGCACTCGCGGCCGCACTGACCGCAGCCGTAAACGGCGCCTCGGTCGCGATCTACGAGAAGGCCACGACCGTCGGCGGCACCACCGCGGTTTCGGGTGGCGTGGTGTGGATTCCGGCGCACGACCGTTCGCCCGATGGCGAACTGTCGGTCGACGACGCGCTGAGCTATCTGCGGGCACAGGCACTCGGATCGATGGATGACGCGCTCGTCGGCACCTTCGTCCGAACCGGCCCGGCGATGCTCGACTTCATCGAGGCGCATAGCAGTCTTCGTTTCGAAATCGCCACCGGCTTCCCGGATTACAAGCCCGAGCTGCCCGGCGGACAGCCCGGCGGCGGTCGTTCGTTGAGCGCGACGCCGTTCGATCTGAACCAACTCGGCGAGTGGCGCGATCGGATCACCGCATTTCCTCAAGACTGGTCGAATGTCGGCTTCGACGCCGAGACCAGGGCCCGCCTGTACGCGGGAAGCGACCCGAACGCCGACCTGTGCGTGGCCGGCACGGCGCTGGTCGCCGGACTACTGAAGGGGTTGCTCGATGCCGGCGTCACACCGCAGACCGATGCCCGTGCCGAAGAACTGATTGCCGAAGACGGCAGGATCGTCGGGGTCCGGATCGATGCCGGTGGCCGGCAGTTGACCGTGCACGCCCGTCGGGCAGTCATCCTGGGCACCGGCGGATTCGAGTGGGATCCGGTTCTGGTCAACGCTTTTCTGCGCGGGCCGATGCGTGGCGCGGTCTCCCCACCCAACAACACCGGTGACGGACTGCGGATGGTGATGGCCCACGGCGCCGACCTGGCCAACATGGGCGAGGCATGGTGGGTGCCGATCGTGCAGATCCCGGGTGACACGATCGACGGGTACCAGCGCAGCCGCAGCGTGCGACTCGAGCGAACCAGACCACGCAGCATCATCGTCAACCGGCTCGGTAAGCGGTTCGTCAATGAGGCCTGCGATTACAACTCGATGGCCGGCGCTTTCCACTATCTGGACCCGCGCGAGGGCTACGTCAACGACCCGGCGTGGATGGTGTTCGACTCACAACACCTCAAGCGGTACGGATTTTTGGGGGTGGACCCCGACGGCCCGGTTCCGGAGTGGTTCTGTGAATCGGCGGATCTCAACGAGCTGGCCGCCAAGACCGGGATCGCTCTCGACGGGCTCGACCGCACCATCGAAAATTGGAATCACCATGTCGGAGAAGGTGCCGACCCTGACTTCGGGCGTGGCTCAAGCGCTTACGACGGCTACTGGGGTGACGAACAC
>CBAAAS010000707.1:0-1605 GCA_964658855.1 uncultured Mycobacterium sp. | reverse complement strand
TGTCCGACACCCTTGAGGTGGGCGCCGTGGTCGGCATCGACGCCGCATCAGACGGGCTGGCTCGCGCGACGCGCCTCGGCATCCCCACCACCCATGATGGTGTCGACGGGCTGATTGCGCTGCCGGGCTTCGATGACATCGACATCGTATTAGATGCCACCTCGGCCAAGGCCCACGTCGCGAACGCGGCGAAGCTCGCGCCCTACGGAAAGAACCTGATCGACCTGACTCCGGCAGCCATCGGGCCGTTCGTCGTCCCCCCGGTGAACCTCGACGAGTGTCTCGAAGCCGGCATCGACAACGTCAATATGGTGACCTGCGGCGGCCAGGCCACCATCCCAATGGTGGCGGCGGTGTCGGCGATCACCCCCGTTCCCTACGCTGAGATCGTCGCCTCCATCGCCTCCAAGTCAGCAGGACCGGGCACCAGGGCCAACATCGACGAGTTCACCGAAACAACTTCGCATGCAATCGAATCCGTCGGTGGAGCTACTCGCGGCAAGGCGATCATCGTGCTCAACCCCGCCGATCCCCCACTGATCATGCGCGATACGGTGCTCTGCCTCATCGGCGACGCCGACCACGACGCCATCCGTGAATCGGTGACCGCGATGGCCGACCGCGTCGCCGAATACGTGCCCGGGTACCGGCTCAAGCAGCAGGTGCAGTTCACGCCCATCCCCGAGGGCGAGCCAGTGCACACCCTGGTGCCGGTGGGCTCCGTTCCGGTGACCACCCAGGTGTCGATCTTCCTGGAAGTCGAAGGGGCTGCACACTATCTGCCCGCGTACGCAGGCAATTTGGACATCATGACTTCTGCCGCACTGCGGGTCGCCGAAGCCATTGCCCAACGTAGCCGCGTCGGGGCGGAGGTAGCCCTGTGACCACGTCGCTGTACATCCAGGACGTCACGCTGCGCGACGGCATGCACGCCATCCGGCACCGCATCGAACCCAGCGACGTCGGTCGCATTGTCGCCGCGCTCGACGCGGCGGGGGTCGACGCGATCGAGGTGGCCCACGGCGACGGTCTCGCAGGCGGGTCCCTGAACTACGGACCGGGGAGCCACACCGACTGGGAGTGGATCGAAGCAGCCGCCGACAACATCTCCAAAGCCGTACTCACCACCCTGTTGCTGCCAGGTATAGGAACCATCGTCGAACTCGAGCGCGCCTACGCTGCGGGCGTACGCTCCGTCCGCATCGCGACACACTGCACCGAGGCGGACATCTCGGCACAGCACATCGCGAAGGCGCGTGACCTCGGCATGGACGTTTCGGGCTTTCTGATGATGAGCCATATGGCGCCTGCCGCCGAACTGGCCCGACAGGCCAAGCTCATGGAGTCCTACGGCGCGAACTGCGTGTACGTGACCGACTCCGGCGGCAGGCTCACGATGGACGGCGTCCGTGAACGCATCCGCGCCTACCGCGACATTCTGACCGACGACACTCAGGTCGGCATCCACGCGCACGAGAATCTCTCACTGTCAGTGGCAAATTCGGTGGTCGCGGTCGAGGAAGGCGTTATCCGGGTCGACGCATCGTTGGCCGGGCAGGGCGCCGGTGCGGGCAACTGCCCAATCGAGGCGTTCATCGCCGTGGC
>CBAAAS010000706.1:0-1605 GCA_964658855.1 uncultured Mycobacterium sp. | reverse complement strand
CCGTGAATCAGGTTGTGCACGTATGAGTTATCCAGACGGGCGGCCTTTCGACCTACCAGCACCTTGACGTGCCCGGCCAGCACGCTTTCGAACACCTTGCGGAACATCGTCTGATCGCCGCGACCCCAGATTCCGCTGGGGCGGATCGCGCAGGTCAGCAGCCCGTCAATACCGTTCTGGGACAACACGAATCGTTCGGCGACGACCTTTGTCTCGGTGTAGAGGTCGTTGAACCGAGTGGTGTAGGGCAGTGTCTCGTCGCCGCCTGCAATGCGCTTGCCGCCCATCACAACGCTGTTGGACGACGTGTAGACGAACCGTTTGACGCCGGCAGCCTGGGCGGCGTGCACCAAGTTCTTGGTGCCCTCGACGTTGACGGCGAAGCTGCGTTGCCGGTATTCGGCGCTGACCGATGCGCCACCCATCAGCTCGATCAGCGCGGCGGTGTGGAAAACGGTGTCGATCCCGTCGACGGCGCCGGCCACGATGTCGCGGTCGCAGATGTCGCCCTGGAGCACCTCCAAGCCGGGCTGGGCAGGCAACGGTGACGGTGCCCGGTCGAAGGAACGCACCGGATAACCTCGGTCGAGCAGGGTGGTCACCAGGTTTGCGCCGACGAATCCCGAGCCGCCGGTTACCAGCACCCGGCCCAGCGGGGCGGTCGGCGATTGTCCAGTGTTCTCAGCCATGCCGACGAGAATAACTGAAACGTGTTCCAGTTTCGAACAAAAGTCAGAGAAATGCTTGCGGTGTCAAGAATCCTCGGATTGGCCGGCGGCCAATGCGTCGGCCACCCGCTGGCGTGCGCCAGCTAAGTGTTCCTCGCAGCGTTTAGCCAGCTGTTCGCCTCTTTCCCACAGCTGCAGCGACGCATCGAGATCCTGGCCGCCCTGCTCCAGCAGCCGCACCACCTCGATCAGCTCGTCGCGGCATTTTTCATACCCGAGTTCACTAATAGGCGTAACTTCATCACTCGCCATCGGCTGGTCCCTCACTCATCGCCGCGATCGCGCCATCGCCAACCCGGACTCGCAACCTGCTCCCCGCCGGGGCGTCGTCGACGGATCGTAGAACTGCCACCGAACCGTCGGCGCCGACCGTCTGCACCACGGCGTAGCCCCGCGCAAGGGTGGCCGCCGGACCCAGTGTTGCCAGCCGGGCTGACAAATGCCCGACGCGTTCGGCTTGCACGTCGATCAGCCGGGTGATGTCCCGGCGAACTGCCGACCGGGCCCGGTGAATCTCGTCGGCGCGCACCGCGAGCGCGGCCAGCGGTTCGGCCAGCACCGGTCGGCTGCGCAGTTGCGCGAGCACGCGTTCTTCACGACCCACCCAGTTGCGGAGGGCCTGTGCGCTGCGCCGGCGCAGGTCGTCGAGCAAGTGCTGCTCGGCAGCGGTATCGGGGACGATCTTCTTGGCGGCATCGGTGGGGGTGGCGGCGCGCAGGTCGGCGACCAGATCGCACAGCGGGTTGTCGGGCTCGTGGCCGACAGCGCTGACGACCGGCGTGCGACATGCTGCGATTGCGCGACACAGTGTCTCGTCGGAAAACGGCAGCAGGTCTTCGACGCTGCCGCCGCCCCTGGCCAGCACGATCACGTCGAC
>CBAAAS010000705.1:0-1609 GCA_964658855.1 uncultured Mycobacterium sp. | reverse complement strand
CTTTCCGGCAGCGGATCGTAACTCCAGGCCATCCGCGCGATGATGGTGCCGTCGTGGCGCATGCGTTCCGGGACTTCCCAGCTGTGGACGGGCTCGTTGCTGTGCATGTGGCCGCAGTACGTCCGCAGCATCTCGGCCAGCGCCGCAGGCCGGTCCATGCCGCGGTGTTCCAGTGCCCGCACAGCGGCGACCTGCCAGCTCGCGCCGTTTCGACGGGCGCGCGCCCGGCCTTCGATCACGCCGAGCAACCGATCGCGGATCTCGGCGGCAACGCCCCAGCGGTCCAGCCCGGCGTACGCCATCGGCAGCAGTTCGTCGAGCACCAACGCTGGGGCACTGATCGTGTCGAAACCCGGCCAGAACAGTTCTGCCCGCATCCCGTGGCGGGCAGCCTCGACGAAGTTGCGTTGGGCTGCAGCGAAATCCATCCTGGTCCAGACCTGGCGGTCCTCTTCGGACAGCGTGCGCAGCATGCCGTAGTAAAAGGCCGAGTTGGCCAGCATGTCGATGACGGTCGGTCCGGCCGGCAGCACCCGGTTCTCCACCCGCAGATGCGGCCGGCCCGCCACAACGTCGTACACCGGCCGATTCCACCGGTAGACCGTGCCATTGTGCAGCCGTAACTCCGCCAGGTGCGGGGTACGTCCGGCTTCGAGTTCGGCAACCGGATCCTCGTCGGAGACCTCCGGGAGCAGCGATGGGAAGTAGCGGACGTTCTCCTCGAACAGGTCGAAGATCGAGGTGATCCAGCGTTCGCCGAACCACACCCGTGGCCGTACCCCTTGGGTCTTCAGCTCGTCGGGCCGCGTATCCGTGGACTGCGCGAACAATTCGATGCGGGTCTCCGACCACAGTTGATGGCCGAAAAAGTAGGGCGAGTTGGCGCCGAGTGCGAGCTGTGGTCCGGCCAGCACCTGCGCGGCATTCCAGTTGGCGGCGAAGTCGTCCGGCGATACCTGCACATGCAATTGCATGCTGGTGCATGCGGATTCGGGTGCGATCGACGTCGACTTGATGCGCAGTGGTTCGGGTCCGTCGATGTCGATCTGGAGGTCTTCACCGCGGGCGTTGAAGATCGAGTTGTTGAGCGCCGCATAGCGCGCTGACTCAGTCATCCATCCGCTGGCGAGATGTTCGGGCATCAGCGTCGGCAGTATCCCGATCATCACGATGTGGGCGCCGCCGGCTTTTGTCTCGGCGGCGTTCAGGCTGGCCCGTACTTCTTCTTCCAGTTGGATGCTGGTGTTTCCGCCCAGCGGACGAGGCGGAACGTTCAATTCTATGTTGTACGAGCCTAATTCAGTCTGGTAAGCCGGGTCGGCGATGGCGGCCAGCACAGCAGAGTTCTTCATCGCCGGCTGGTAGGCGTCATCGACCAGGTTGCATTCGATTTCCATCCCGGTGAGCGGGTGCTCGAAATCGAAACTGGATTGCGCGAGCATCGTCTCGAAGACGTCGAGGCAGAGTTGCACCTTGCGCCGGTACTCCTGCCGGTCCACCCGCGTGTAGGTGGTCCGCTTGACGTCTTCGCCCACCACGCCGATGCAACCGGTTTACTTGGAGTCGCGCAACAGATCAGCCAAATGAGCAGCCCTGGTGCCGACGTGAC
>CBAAAS010000704.1:0-1612 GCA_964658855.1 uncultured Mycobacterium sp. | reverse complement strand
TGGTCGTCTACACCGCGTTCTCGATGGGCATGGTGGAACACATCTGGGCCAGCGTCGACCCGTGGCAACTGGCGATCGTCGCGGTCGTCAACGCGGTGCTGCTGGCACTGGTGCTCGCGTTCACCTGGTTTGTCGGCCGAACGGTCGGCCTGGACCGCGGCGACCGTATCGTGCTGCTGTTCTGCGGCTCGAAAAAGAGCCTGGCGTCCGGGCTTCCGATGGCGCTGGTGTTCTTTCCCGCCGCGACCGTTGGCGTGATCATGTTGCCGCTGATGATCTTTCACCAGATCCAACTGATCGTGTGCTCGGTGATCGCGAGCCGGCTCTCCCGCGACTCCCTCGACGACGAACCTGCCGCCGCGACGGCCGCCTAGTTGCGGCTGACGTCGATCGGGTGGGTGGCCAGCATCGACAGCGGCTGCGGCTGACGCCGCAACACCCGGCCCCACAGATCCACCCGCGGCTCGACGAGGACGTCAGAAGGCAACGCCGACAACACAATCCAGTCGTCGCGCTCGATCTCGCCTTCCAGTTGGCCGATCGTCCAGCCGGAGTAGCCGGCGAAAATACGGACGCCCTCCACCGCCGGCGCGATCAACTCGGGGTCGGCGTCCAGGTCGACCATCGCCATCCGGCCGGCAACATGCCGGAGTCCGGGCACGTCGTCGGCAACGGAGCCGACGCGTAACACCGCCAGGCACAACGCCGCATCCCGCTTGACCGGTCCGCCGATGAACATCGTCTTCGGCTTCTGCGACAAATTGGTCCACTGCGGCAGCACGTTGTAGACCGCGGTCTCGCTGGGCCGATTGAGCACCACACCCAGCGTGCCCCCGTCGTTGTGCTCGACGATGTAGATCACGCTGCGCCGGAAGGTCGGCTCGAGGAGATCCGTATTGGCCAGAAGCAAGGTGCCCGCTCGCACTCGGTGTGCGGCAGGGGCGATGAAATCCTCTGGATCTTCGGACGGTGACACCCGTCCATCATGGCATCCGGGCCCGACGGCCGTGGTCAACCAGAAGCGCGGTGCGCGAGAATTTGTAGTGTTGTAACAGGCGCCCCGCTGCCCGGTCCGATCACCGCCGGGTCCGATCATCGCCCACCCAATTGGGAAGCAGGTTCAGTGACTCATCCGAGCGCGCCGGTGGCTGTCTGGCGCTCGGTGCGCGCGCTGCCCGATTTTTGGCGACTGCTGGAACTTCGGCTGGCAAGTCAGTTCGGCGACGGTCTCTTCCAAGCGGGCCTGGCCGGCGCTCTGCTGTTCAATCCCGAGCGCGCCTCGGGCGCGCTGGCTATCGCCGGTGCGTTCGCGGTGCTGTTCCTGCCGTATTCGCTGCTCGGCCCCTTCGCCGGCGCTCTGATGGACCGTTGGGACCGCCGTCTGGTGTTGATCGCCGCCAATGTGGGCCGGGTGGTGTCGGTGGCCGTCGTCGGCGTCTCGCTGGCGCTGGGTGCCCGCGACTTCTTCGTGCTGTGCGCCGCGTTGGTGGTCAACGGCCTGGGCCGCTTCGTTGCCTCGGGGCTGTCGGCCGCATTGCCCCATGTAGTGCCCCGCGCCGAGGTCGTCACGATGAACTCGATCGCGTCGGCGGTCGGCGCGGTCGCGGCGTTT
>CBAAAS010000703.1:0-1622 GCA_964658855.1 uncultured Mycobacterium sp. | reverse complement strand
TCGTCGGGCAGGTGCAGGATCACCTCTTCCCATACCGCCCCACGCATCCGGTCGGCAAGGAAGTGCACTTCGTCCATCACGACATACGAAAGGCCGCGCAGCGCGGGCGAATCCGCGTAGAGCATGTTGCGCAGCACTTCGGTGGTCATCACCACCACCGGGGCGTCGGCATTCACCGACATGTCGCCGGTCAGCAGCCCGATCTGCTGTTTGCCGTAGCGCGCCACGAAGTCGTTGTGCTTCTGGTTGCTCAGCGCCTTGATCGGCGTGGTGTAGAAACATTTACCCCCGGAAGCCAGTGCCAGGTGCACCGCGAATTCGCCGACAATGGTCTTGCCCGCGCCGGTCGGCGCGCACACCAGCACGCCGTGGCCCCGTTCCAGCGCCGCGCAGGCCCGCCGCTGGAAAGGGTCGAGCTCGAATTCCAATTCCGCTGCGAACCGGGCCAATTCACCCGTGAGCGTTACGGGGTCAGGTGATGTCGTCATGAGGTCCGGCGATGCTCGACGGCGCCCCGACCGTCGATGGTGTTTCGACCGCGGACGGCGGGTCGAGGACCGAAGCTTCGTCGTCGTCGAGGGTGGTCAGCGCCTCGCGCCTGGCTTTGCGTCTGTCGTGCACGCGGGCGATCTGGATGGCCAGTTCGAGCAGCATCGTCAGCGTCAGTCCAAGCGCCGTCATGGAGAACGGGTCGGAGCCCGGCGTGAAAACCGCTGCAAACACGAACATCGCGAAGATCAGGCCGCGGCGCCACGACTTCAGCCGGGCGTAGGTCAAGATGCCGACGAAGTTGAGCATCACCACCAGCAGCGGAAATTCGAAGCTCACCCCGAACACCAGCAGCAGGTTGATCAGGAAACCGAAATAGCGGTCGCCGGACAGTGCCGTCACCTGCACGTCGCTGCCCACGGTCAACAGGAATTGCAGAGCCTTGGACACCACCACGTACGCCAGCACCGCACCGGCGACGAAGAGCAACGCAGCCGGCACCACGAACGCGACCGCGAACCGTTTTTCCTTCTTGTACAAGCCCGGGGTGATGAACGCCCAGAGTTGGTAGAGCCACATCGGACAGGCCAGCACGATGCCCGCCGTCAACGCGACTTTCAGCCGCAGCATGAACTGGTCGAAGGGTGCGGTAGCCAGCAACCTGCACTGGCCGTTGGCGATGTCCGCCCGTGCGGACGCCGGCAACGCGCAGTACGGGTGGCGGAGCCACTCGCCGAGGCTGTCCAGCCCGAACATCGAGTGCGAGTACCAGACGAAGCCGAACGCGGTGGTCACGATGATCACCGCCAGCGAGATCAGCAGCCGCGACCGCAGTTCGGTGAGGTGTGCGACGAGCGACATGGTCGCGTCGGGATTGGTGCGGCTGCGACGGGATCGCGGATCGAGCCGTCTGAATAAACCGGTGGTGCGCACGGTAATAGGCGCTCGGGCGCCGTAGCGGCGGTGCCGGGCTAAGCCGAGCGACCGTCAGCCGCCGGCGGCTCCACCCGCTCGGAATGCACCGGCTGAGCCGGCGCGGCTTGGGTGGCGGACGTCTCGGGCTTGCTGTCGCTTTGCAGTTCACGAACCTCGGACTTGAAGATCCGCAGCGATTTGCCCAATGAACGTGCCGC
>CBAAAS010000702.1:0-1623 GCA_964658855.1 uncultured Mycobacterium sp. | reverse complement strand
GGCGGGCGTGCTGGCTGGGGGCATCGGCGGCGCCGGAGGACGCCATCGTGGTGTTCATGGACGGCGACGGCAGCGACCCGGCGGAGCGGCTGCCGGAGCTGGTGGCGCCGATCCTCGCGGGCACCCACGACTTCGTCATCGCGTCCCGGGTGCGCGGGGTGCGTGAACGCGGCAGCATGGGCTTGCACCAGGTGCTGGCCGGGCGGGTCCTGGGCGGGCTGATCGGGCTGCGCTACGGCGTGGGTTACACCGATATGTGTGCGTTTCGGGCGATCCGGCGCGAGCACCTTATGGCGCTCGGCATGCGCGAGATGTCGTACGGCTGGAACCTGGAAATGCAGATGCGCGCGGTCCGGGGCAAACTGCGGGTGCTGGAGATCGCCGTTCCCTACGCTCTCCGGGTGGCCGGCGATTCGAAGGTATCGGGGAACCTCAAGGGGGGGCTGAAGGCCAGCGGACAACTGCTACGCACTTTTTTCCGCGTGGCGTCGGGCGGGGGCTGAAGGCCCGGCGTTACAGGGGTGGGCCGACCTGTTACGATTGGGATCCCTGCCGTATCCGGGCGGGGCGGCTCGGGGCATGGCGCAGTCTGGTAGCGCATCTGGTTTGGGACCAGAGGGTCGGGGGTTCGAATCCCTCTGCCCCGACCAAACCTCGTCGAGGGCGGCGGGAATGGGATATGATTGCGCACTTCCGATTCGGTTTGCATGAACCCGAGCATCGGCCTGAAAGTTTACGTTTGGCGCTCCGAGGACGGTTTTTCGTGGCGCCCGTAGCTCAACCGGATAGAGCACCGGCCTTCTAAGCCGGCGGTTGCAGGTTCGATTCCTGCCGGGCGCACCATTTCTTGGCGGAAGAACTGACGATGGTGGACGTAGCTCAGCTGGTAGAGCCCCGGATTGTGATTCCGGCCGTCGCGGGTTCGAGTCCCGTCGTCCACCCCACCTCTTTTGCGACGCACTAAGCTGTTTCCGGCAGTTGCGTCGACGTTTCTCTGCGAATCGTGCGTTAGGCCTCAGCCTCCCGTGCCGGCCGTGCGTAGGGTGGCAAACGAAGGGCAGGGTGCGGCCGGGACTGAACCGCCGCAAAGCTTCCACCTGGACGGCGGCGACACTCAACGGAACCCAAGGCCTTGCTACACGACATATTGGATGCACTGCCGACCGGGGCGATCCTGGTGCAGGGCTCTTCGCTCTGGCTGAATGCCGAGGCGGAACGGATCACGGGTTACGCGCGCGGCGAAGTGAGCGGCGTCGAGGACTTTCGGCGTCGGCTGACTCCGCTGGGTTCGCCGGCTTTCGATGCGGCGACGGCGTCGTCGCCGGTGGCCCGTCGCATCGTGCGTCGCGACGGCGCGCTGCGTTGGCTCGAGCTGCAGCCGGGTCGCTCGGCCTTCGGTGAGCTGTGGCTGCTGCAGGACGTCACCCGCCGCTTCGCCGCGGACGAAAATCTCCAGAAACAAATGCGCCTGCTGGGGCGGGTGAGCCGACAGGCCGGCATCGGCGGCTGGGAGACGTGTCTGCACAGCGGCCGCAGCACCTGGTCCGAGCAGGTGTACCAGATCTTCGAGGTCGATCCCGTCGCGGAGGTGACCTCCGACCTGATCAATTCTGCGTTCTCGCT
>CBAAAS010000701.1:0-1634 GCA_964658855.1 uncultured Mycobacterium sp. | reverse complement strand
GGCCTGTTTCCCAGCGAGTCGAAGTTTTGCGATGCCCGCTTGCGGGAACTGTATCGAGACGGCCCGAGGGTTCCATCGTCGGCATCGGTTGATGTGGCAGATCTCACCGAGGCACGGGGAGTGATTCAAGTCACATTCCCGGCCCTATTTCGGGCTAAACTTGCGACGCCTCGCGGTCGGCAGTTAACGTCTCAGAGTCCAGATAACGGTACGGTTACGGCTCGAAGGACAATCAGGTTGACCCAGCAAATTCCGACGATGTCTCCTGCTCGAGGAGCTCTTTCGACGTCGCGCAACCGCGGGCCCGCCCTCCATCGCAACGAAGTCACAGACATCATTCCGTTCAACGAATTCGGCAAACTGGCGGACTCGGATTTCAGCGAAAACTCCGCTTTTCAAAAAGAAGCGCAGGTCCTTGGCGCCCCCGAACTCGATGACCTCGACGACACCGACAACCTCGCCGTCTTCGACCTCGCCGGACCCAGCGCATCCGAGCATCGCCTCAGCCCGCTCGAGCGCGGCACCAACCGGGCCCGCAACGACGCCGAACCACTCGTCGGTCGCGGGCACCACCGCAAACAGCTCACCGGACCCACTCGCGGCCGGATTCTGATCGGCTCGCTGGCTGCCGGAGCCGCCGCGGCCGCCGCCCACTCCGCTACTGAGGCCCCGGACCACTCCAAGGCGCAGACGGTTTTGGCTGCCCAGTCCGCCGCGACCGGGCCGATCAGCACCTCCGACGGCGGCATGCAGATGGTCACCGTGCAACCGGCCGCGAACGTCGCCGTGCACAACGCCGAGTTGGCACACGGCGTCGCCTTCGCCGAGGAGCGCGCGCAGCGCGAGGCCCGACTGCAGCAACCGCTGTTCGTGATGCCGGTCAAGGGCGTCTTCACCTCGAACTTCGGCTACCGGTGGGGCGTCCTGCACGCCGGCATCGACCTTGCCAACTCGATCGGCACCCCGATCCACGCCGTGTCCGACGGCGTCGTCATCGCCTCCGGTCCGACCGCGGGCTACGGAATGTGGGTCAAGCTGCGCCACGCCGACGGAACCGTGACGCTCTACGGCCACGTCAACACCACCATGGTCAGCGTCGGCCAGCGGGTGATGGCCGGCGACCAGATCGCCACCGTCGGCAACCGGGGCAACTCCACCGGCCCGCACCTGCACTTCGAAGTGCTGCTGGGTGGTAGCCAGCGAGTCGACCCCGTGCCGTGGCTGGCGAAGCGCGGCCTGTCCGTCGGTACCTTCGCCGGTTGAGCCGTTGACCGACCCGAGCATTCCCGGCCCGGCAGCTCGTCCATCCAACCCTGAAACACGCATCATTCGGCGCGCGCCCACCGGCCCGCTGCCGCAGGCTGTCGACGACGCCCGCACGACGCACATCCCGCGCCCGCCGGCCCCACCGCAACAGCAATTCGCGCCGCGGCCCGATCCCGGCCCGACACACGCACCCTTCGGCGAGCCCAGCCGGACGACGGCGGTGGCTGCGGCGGCCGTCAGCATCGTCAGCGGCTGGGCCACCTCGGTAGTGGCGACCGACCTGATCGCCGGCTGGTGGCGATCCGATCGCTTGTTCTGCGTTGCGGTGGCGTTCCTGGCGTTGATTTTCGCCCTATCCACCATCTCCG
>CBAAAS010000700.1:0-1638 GCA_964658855.1 uncultured Mycobacterium sp. | reverse complement strand
TCCTCGGTGGTGACCTCTTTGACCTCGGTTTCCAGGCGAAGATCCACCCCGTGATCGCGATGCAGCTGGGCGAAGACCTTGCCTACTTCCTCACCGACCGCGCTACTCAGAGGCACCTTCGCGGTTTCGACCACGGTGACGTCGACGCCGCGCTGGCGGGCGCTTGCCGCGACCTCCAGCCCGATCCACCCGGCACCGATCACAGCCAGCGACGTTCCCTCCTTGAGGGTGGTGTCGAGGTTCGAGGCGTCGTCGAATGTGCGCAGGTAGTGCACTCCGGTGGATTCGGCACCCGGGATCTCCAGCCATCGCGAACGCGCTCCAGTGGCAAGCAGCAGCTTGTCGTAGTGAAGGCTGGTGTCGTCCGAGAGTGTGACGGTGTGCTCGGTCGGATCAATCGACAGCGCTTCGGTGCTGGTGCGCAGTTCGATCTTGTTCTGCCGGTACCAGTCTGAATCGTGCACGGTGAAATCGCCGAGCGATTTCTTGCCTGCCAGAAAGTCTTTGGACAGCGGTGGCCGCTCGTAGGGGAGATGCTCTTCGGCAGCGATCAGCACGACTTTGCCGTCGAAGCCTTTCTCGCGCAACGCTTCGGCCGCCTTGGCTCCGCCCAGCCCGCCGCCGACGATGATGAATGTTCTCGAATCCGTCACGATCGCTCCTATCTATTCGCTATCTGCTGGCGCAGGTGGTCGTCGCGGCGAACGTCGTCCCAGCGGCATTCAGCAGTCGGCGAACCACCTGCTTGTGCTCAGCCATGGTTCACGGCTTACCCGTACTCGGGGTTCGCAAACGTTGCGCCTGCTTGGCTGGAAGCTTGCGCGCGTAGTCGGCGCCGCGGGTCACCCAGTCCGTCAGCTGACGCTTGGTTTTGACGCCGTCGGCCTCGACGCGGATCCATCCGCGGACTTCACGGCCCGCCATCACCATCGGATTGACATGGGCTCTTGCCAGCAGCTTTTCGGTGTCCTCCGGTGGTACCCGCACCATCAGGCCGCCCTGCCTGCTGACGGCCACGGACATGTTGCCATTGATCAGGAACGCCAGGCCGCCGAACATCCGCTTCTCGTCGACACCGCGTGTCGCACCCAGTAGCTCGCGAACGCGATCGGCGAGGTCGGCTTCGTAGCTCATAGTCAGTCCAGGTCGACCCGGATGGTCAGCAGGTCGCTGCCCATCAGCCGCACCAAGGCGCTGTTGACACCGGGCAAGCCGCGCAGCCGCTCGTGCGCGTCGTCGTCTGGCAGCAGGTGAGCGGTGCCGGCGCGCCACTGCCCGTGCAGACGCAGCCGCACCGCCGGATTGGCCTTGATGTTCAGCACGTAATGCGAATGCTCGCCGTGCTCGGACACCATCCAGAACTGGTTGCCGATCACCCGGCCACCGATCGCGGTGCGACGCGGCTGCAACGACTTTCGCCCGGTGGTCTCCAGCATGGTCATCGGGGACCGACGACCAACCGGATTGACCACCAGGCGTTGAGCCGTGTGCACCACTCGTCGCTTGAGCCGCTGAAGATCAGGCATCACCGCAGGCTAGCGGATGTCACGCCGCAGCGGTCACCGTCTCCTGACGCGGTTCGAGGGCCAGCGCGACGATCTCGGCGACGTCGGTCATCGGCCTGACGTCCACCGCCTC
>CBAAAS010000699.1:0-1644 GCA_964658855.1 uncultured Mycobacterium sp. | reverse complement strand
CTTGATTCGATGCGCGAAGTCGAAACCGTTCAGCCCCTCGCACCCCTGCCGATTTCCGGCAAGACAGTTCATAGTACGCGCTTTTCAACAGCAGGTCAGCGACCAATCATCCCGATTCAGATCACGAAATTGACATGCTCGACGATGCGCGCGCCGACCACGGTGTTCCCGCCGAGTTCGACACCGGTCCCAGGTGCCGAACAGACCCGACAACACCTCGGACTTGTCGAGAAGGGTGACATCGCCCATGCGGCCTGATGCTAGACCGCCGTCAAGCGGCGGCGATCATGCTTACCGAGACCGCGGCCAACACCATGCCGATCGCCTGCCAGCGCGTCAGCCGCTCGCGCAGCACGATGATCGCCAGGACGACCGTGGTCGCCGGGTAGAGCGAAATCAGGATGCTGGCCAGCGACAGCATCCATTTCTGGATCGCCATCAGCATGCTGACGTTGGCGCAGGTGTCGAGCAGCGCCGCAAGGACCGCCAGCCGCAAGGGCGTGCTGGACGGTAGTTCCAGATTTTTGCTCGCCGCCGCGACCCCGATCACGAGGACGGTCGCCGCCGCCCGGGCGAAGAACAGCGGCCACATCCGGCACTCCACCGGAGCCTGGTGCAGCAGCACGAAGTCCAGTCCGAACGCCATGCCCGACCCGATCGTCAGCCAGGCGACCTTGCTGGTGAATCTGTGTGTCCGAACGTCTTCGTCATCCGGAGACTCACGGCTGACCAGGATCACCGCGAGCATCGCCACCACCACGCCCACCGACGCGCTCGCGCCCGGCCGCTCACCGAGCGCCACGCCGACCGCAACCGGGACCGCCGCATTGAGCACCGCGGCCAATGGGGAAACCACCGAGATGGGTCCGGCGCTGACGGCCAGGTAGAACCAGTAGACCCCGATCGCCTGGCTGATCCCGTACAGCGAACCCCACAACACGGCGCCGGCGTGGATCGGTCCTCCGGCGGTAACCGCGAGCACCGCCAGCAACAACGTCGCGAGCGGGTACGTCACCAGCATGATGCGCAGCGCGGCCGCTCGCCGGGAAGCTACACCCCCGACGAAATCACTGATGCCGTAGCTGACTGCAGAAAGCTGGGCGTACGTCGCCCCGATCAGCTCATGCCCTTGGATCGCCTGCCCAGTTCGCGAATCACTTCGCGTTGGGCGTCGCGCTTGGCCATGTCCTGTCGCTTGTCGTGGGCCTGCTTACCACGCGCTAATGCAAGCTCCACCTTGACTTTTCCTTCGAAAAAATACATCGACAACGGAACGAGCGCGAGGTTACCATCCTTGATTTTGCCGATGAGTACATCGATTTGATTCCTGTGGAGAAGTAGCTTCCGGTTGCGGCGCGGCTCGTGGTTGGTCCAGCTGCCATGGTGATATTCCGGTATGTGCAGGTTGCGGAGCCAAACCTCGCCGTCGTCAACGGTTGCGTAGGCGTCAGCCAACGAGGCCTTGCCGTCCCGCAAACTTTTAACTTCAGTGCCGAGTAAAACCACCCCGGCCTCGTACACGTCCAAGATCGAGTAGTTGTGCCGAGCCTTGCGGTTGGTCGACAAGATCTGCCGGGCCGGCCCGGATTTGTTGGGCGAATTCTTGGCCACCGCTACCGCCGCACGTACAGGCGCAACGTCGCA
>CBAAAS010000698.1:0-1646 GCA_964658855.1 uncultured Mycobacterium sp. | reverse complement strand
ATCGACACCTACGCGGCGGCCACCCAGCATGTGGATCAAGGGCTTTCGCTGACGTTGTTCTTCAAGGACACCGCCTCCACCCGCGACGTGAACAAGGCGCAGATCTACGCCTGGCGCAAGGGCATCAAGACGCTGTACTACATCCGGCTGCGCCAGATGGCGCTGGAAGGCACCGAAGTCGAGGGCTGCGTCTCCTGCATGCTGTGACGCCTGGCGGTGGCGTCGAGACTTACAAGTTCTCGGCGCCCCAGTTGGCAAGTCGGCGTTCGCGTTCGGCCGCATCGACTTCCTCAACCCGCGTCATGATGGACCAGCGTTGCCCGAACGGGTCGAGGATCGACGCGAATCGGTCGCCAGTCACGAAGTTTTGAGCCGGCTCCCGGATTTTCGCACCGGCATCCTGCGCCCGCGCCAGCACGTCGTCGACGTCACTGCAGTACAACACCATTGAATGGGTCACCGATTCACCAGGGCTGGGTGCCTCGAGTTGGTAAGCCGGGTTGGGATCGGACAGCTGGCACCGTCCGCTGCCGAAGTCCAGCTCTGCGTGCACGATCGTCTCGTCGTCGGGACCGGCCATCTTCTCAACGAGTGTCGCGCCAAAAACGTCGATGTAGAACTCGATGGCAGCTGCGGCGCCGTTGATTACGAGGAACGGGGTCAAACTCGTATAACCCTGGGGAATTGGATTCGCATTCATGGCATCAAGCTTGGCTAGATTCGTCTCGTGAAGGCTTGGAAAAACGCGCCACGCGACGGCGGGGCCGAGCCCGGCGTAGTCGGGCGCGCGCGCACCACATCGCTGTTCGACCTCACGCGTCAGTCCCCATCAGCGGCGGCCGCCGAATTTGTGGAGCACTTGTGGTCGGTGAACTGGGATCTGACGGGGCGCCCATCGCACGACAGCCTGGTGATCACGTTCCCGGCGATCAACATCACCCGCGAATGGGGTACAGATGCGCGACGGCACGGCCTCGACTTGCCGGCCACACTCGTGCACGGCGTCGTTGAGCGGGTCTTCACCGTCACGCTCTCAGGACGAGGCGCAGTAGTCGGTGCGCGATTTCGGCCCGGCGGATTCACCGCACGATTCGGTCGCGACGCCGGTGCGCTGACCGGCCAGGTCCTTCGCGCTGACGATGACTTGTTCGATGGCTCTGTAGTTCTCGACGATGACATCGACGCGGCGACCGCACAACTCGACGCTGCGATCGGTGCGGTTCGGCCGGCCGACCCGACATACACGGCCCTCACCACGCTGATGCAGCGGATACGCGACGACGAGACACTGCACCGGGTTGAGCATGTGATGGTGCACTCCCCGTGGAGCACGCGAACCACTCAACGTGTGTTTCGGCGCTACGTCGGGGTTCCGGTCAAATGGGTGCTGTGTCGGTATCGGTTGCAACAGGCCGCGCTGTTGATCGAGACCGATCCGAGCGTGGACTTCGCCGACTTGGCGGTTCGGCTGGGCTGGTACGACCAGGCTCACTTCATCAATGATTTCCGGTCGATGCTCGGCTGCAGTCCCGGCGAATATGCTCTGCGTTACCGCTGATTGATCGACGTGGCACGCTGTCGCGTTAGCCAGTCTGCCCAGGTCAGCGGTTGCGCCGAGGTATGGTGTTCGACGTGGTCAGAATTCC
>CBAAAS010000697.1:0-1655 GCA_964658855.1 uncultured Mycobacterium sp. | reverse complement strand
ACCATGACTTCTCGATCGCGTTGGTGCAGGCATACAACGACTGGCACATCGAGGACTGGTGCGGCGCCTACCCGGCCCGCTTCATCCCGATGGCGATCCCGGTGATCTGGGACGCCGAAGAATGCGCCAAGGAGGTACGACGGGTCTCCAAGAAGGGTGTGCACGCCCTGACCTTCACCGAGAATCCGGCCGCGATGGGCTACCCCAGCTTCCACGACGACTACTGGACGCCTTTGTGGGAAGCGTTGTGCGACACCGACACCGTCATGAACGTGCACATCGGCTCCTCGGGCCGACTGGCGATCACAGCTCCCGATGCGCCGATGGATGTGATGATCACGCTGCAGCCGATGAACATCGTCCAGGCCGCGGCAGACCTGTTGTGGTCCAAGCCGATCAAGAAATACCCGGACCTGAAGGTCGCCCTGTCCGAAGGCGGCACCGGGTGGATCCCGTACTTCCTCGAGCGTGCCGACCGCACCTACGAAATGCACTCCACGTGGACGCACCAGGACTTCAAGGGCAAGCTGCCCAGCGAGGTGTTCCGGGAGCACTTCCTGACCTGCTTCATCAGCGACAAGGTCGGAGTCAAGCTGCGCAACATGATCGGCATCGACAACATCTGCTGGGAAGCCGACTACCCGCACAGCGACTCGATGTGGCCAGGTGCCCCCGAGGAACTCTGGGAAGTGCTGTCGGAGAACAACGTCCCCGATGACGAGATCAACAAGATGTCGTATCAGAACGCGATGCGCTGGTACTCCTTCGACCCGTTCAGCCACATCACCGAAGCGCAGGCCACGGTCGGTGCGTTGCGCAAAGCAGCTGAGGGCCACGATGTTTCGGTCCAAGCGTTGTCGAAGCACAATCACGCCGGTGCCAGCTTCGCCGACTTCGCCGCCAGCGCCAAGGAACTGACCGGCAATAAGGACTGACGCACCACCGAATGCCGGTGCCTGAACTGATCAAAGGAGATTCGTAGTGGCCGGCGGTGGGATGAGCTTCGAGCTGACCGATGACCAAGAGCTGATCCGCAAGTCGGTCGCCGAGCTGGCGTCGAGGTTCGACGACCAGTACTGGATGGAGAAAGACCTAGCGCACGAATTCCCGCAGGAGTTCTACGACGCGATCGCCAGCGGCGGCTGGCTCGGTATGACGATCCCCGAGGAGTACGGCGGCCACGGCCTCGGCATCACCGAGGCGACGCTGCTGCTCGAGGAAGTGTCCCGTTCGGGTGCGGCGATGAACGGCGCCAGCGCCATACACCTGACCATCTTCGGCATGCAGCCCGTCGTCAAGCACGGCTCCGACGAGTTGAAGGCCAGGACCCTCCCGCGCATCGTCAACGGCGATCTGCACGTGTGCTTCGGCGTCACCGAACCCGGTGCGGGCCTTGATACGTCGCGCATCACGACCTTCGCCAAACGTGAAGGCGACACGTACCGGATCAACGGGCGCAAGGTCTGGATCTCCAAGGCGCTGGAGTCCGAGAAGATCCTGCTGCTGACGCGCACCGAGTCGCTGGCCGACTTGGAAAAGCGCGGCACCAAGAAGACCGACGGCATGACTTTGTTCCTCACCGACCTCAATCGCGACCACATCGACATCCGGCCGATCAAGAAGATGGGCCGCAACGCCGTCAGCTCCAACGAGGT
>CBAAAS010000696.1:0-1665 GCA_964658855.1 uncultured Mycobacterium sp. | reverse complement strand
TGTCGCACAGTTGGGTGAGCGTTTTGTTGCTCGAAGCCGGGTACATGATCCGGCCCTCCCCGGAAGCCCCGACGCCGGCGAGAAAAGCCGCCCATGCCCCGGCGGCCGCGTGGTGACTGCCGCAGCGCGACCGGGCCGAGCCGATCCGCGCATAGTCGGCGAACGCGTCGATCTCCCAGATGATCGTCACCTGCGGCCAGTGCCCGTTGTACGGCGTCGCTTCCCAGAGGGCGAACAATCGCGCGCCCAGCTCCTGCATCATCGGCTGATAGATGTCAGTAAAGGCCCGGCTGAATTGGTCGCTCGATCCCGAGCCCAGAGCAATCGTCTCGTGCAGATACAGCAGGGTATGGCTGTGGTACGTGCGCATCAGCCAACCGGGATCAGTTCGGAATCAACCGGCAACGAGGCTTTCATGTCGCTACGCAGCGTTTCGGTCGGGCCGGCCTCCCCCGGCAGGCCGGCGGCGGCGAGCGCGTGCCGCTTGAACGCGCGAGCAGCACCGGAGAGCACATGCTGCACGGTGGTGGTTCGATGACCGACGTTCAGCGGCCAATCCTCATGCCAGAGAGTCACTTCCGTCATCCAGTGATCCAGCGCCGCCAGCACCTCCTTGCGGATACGCCCGTCGGCGGCAAACATGTCCGCACTGACGGCCAGACCACGGGCCGCGCACTCGGTGCTGGTCGCCAGGATGCGCGGGTCGAGCTTTACCGCGTGCACGCCGAGGATCTGCAGCGGACGGTCGTCGCACTCCTGCGCCAGCAGGACATTGACATCCCACCCGGCCCGCACCCGGTCGTAGAGCCAGCCGCCGACCGAGCCCACCACGTCCGCAGCACTGCAGGCAACGACGTCGAGCCGGTACTTGACCGATCCGCTGTCGCGACGCGGCATGGGTGGCGGCCGGTTCTCGAAGTCCAGCTCGAAGGCCACTATCGAATCCCTTCAGCAGATCGAACGCCAGCGCGTTCGACGACCCGGGACCCAGCGTGACACTTTTACAACAATCTGTAAAGTTTCGATTCGATCAAGAATGTCGGCGCGACTCGAGCTCCGCGAGGACTTCGTCGGTGTGCTGGCCGAGTTGCGGTGCGGGCGAGCGGGGCGCCCACGGTGTCCCGTGGAAATCGGCCGGTGTCGCGACCATCGGTATGACCGCGGGCCCATCCGGGACGTCGACCATGCCGCCTGCGGCGTGAAACTGCTCATCAGCGATGACATCCTCGATCGTGTTGACCGGCGACCAGAAGAAATCCGGTTCGCCGGCGAAGATCTCGGCCCACTCGTCCAGGGACTTGGTGGCGAAGATCTGGTCCAGCTCGCCGATCAGCTCGACGGCATTGCCCGCGCGGGATCGCGCGTCGACGAACCGCGGATCATCCAGCCACTCGGCTTTGCCGACAGCGCGGCACAACGGGGGCCAGTGCCGGTCGATCTCGAGCCCGACGATCCAGAACCGGCGGCCGTCGGCGGTGGCGTAGTTGTTCATGCACGGGTTGAACATCGTCTCGCGTTGCCCGATCGCGATCGGCTGACCCGACATCAGGTAGGTGTTCAGGTCGAAGCTGACCGTGTAGGCGCCCTGCCGGTAGAGCGATGTGCTGACCAGCTGACCGGTTCCGGTGCGGCCACGCGCGACCAGCGCCGCGCAGACGGCGGCGG
>CBAAAS010000695.1:0-1667 GCA_964658855.1 uncultured Mycobacterium sp. | reverse complement strand
CGACGATCTGGTCGGCTTCTTCGTCAACACGCTGGTGCTGCGGGTCAACGTGGCCGGTGACCCCAGCTTCGCTGACCTGTTGGGCCGGGTCCGGGCGCGCAGCCTCGAGGCCTTCGAGCATCAAGACGTGCCGTTCGAGGTGCTGGTCGAGCGACTCAACCCCGCGCGCAGCCTGACCCATCACCCGCTGGTTCAGGTGATGTTGGCTTGGCAGAACTTCGCCGGCACCGGTGATCCGGCCCTCGGTCTGGGATTGCCCGACCTCGAGGTCACGTCGATTCCGCTGGATGCCCAGACCGCCCGGATGGATCTGACGTTCTCGCTGTCCGAACGCTGGACCGAAGCCGGCGCTCCCGGCGGTATCGGTGGGCAGGTGGAGTTCCGGACCGACGTCTTCGACGCCGGCAGCGTGCAGACCCTCATCGGGCGACTGGAACGAATCCTGGTGGCACTCACCACCGACCCGACTCGGCGGTTGTCAGCGCTGGACCTGCTCGACGATTCCGAGCGCGCCCGCCTGGCCGAACTTGGCAACCGGGCAGCGCTGACCGCGGCGCCAACTCCGGTATCGATTACGGCCCTGTTCACCGACCAGGTGACCCGCACACCGGACGCGGTGGCGTTGAATTGCGATGGGCAGTCGTGGACGTATCGGCAGCTTGACGATGTCTCAGACCAGTTGGCACAGCAATTGGCCGGGCGCGGCGCGGCGCCAGGACAGATTGTGGCGCTGCTATTTTCGCGGTCCGCCGAGGCAGTTGTAGCGATGGTCGCGGTGCTCAAGACCGGGGCAGCGTACCTACCGATCGACCCGGCGCTGCCGTCTGCACGGATCGCCTTCATGCTCGGTGACGCCACTCCGATCGTCGCCGTCACCACTGCCGACCTGTCCGGCCGGTTCGACGACTTCGACATGCCGGTGATCGACATGGCCGCCTCCGCCGTCGATACCCAGGCCGGCGTACCGCTGCACGCGCCCGCACCCGACGACCTGGCCTACCTGATCTATACGTCGGGCACCACCGGCGTGCCCAAAGGCGTTGCCGTCAAACACAGCAACGTCACACAACTGTTGTCGACGCTGGACGCCGGCCTGACGCGCGGGGGAGTATGGTCGCAGTGGCATTCCTACGGCTTCGACGTCTCGGTGTGGGAGATCTTCGGCGCCTTGCTGCACGGTGGTCGCCTGGTCGTGATTCCCGACTCGGTAGTGCGCTCACCTGAGGATTTCCATGCCCTGCTGGCTGCTGAACAGGTCAATGTTGTCAGCCAAACCCCCTCGGCGGCAGCGATGTTGGACCCGAAGGGTCTTGAATCAGCGGCACTGGTGGTGGCCGGCGAGGCCTGCTCGGCTGAGTTGGTGGACCGCTGGGCACCCGGGCGGGTGATGATCAACGCCTACGGCCCGACCGAGACGACGGTCTATGCGGCGGTGAGCGCGCCACTGATCCCGGGGACGGGAGTGGTGCCGATCGGCTCGCCGGTGCCGGGGGCGGCGTTGTTCGTGCTCGACGAGTGGATGCAACCGGTCCCATTCGGTGTGGTCGGCGAATTGTATGTGGCCGGGTCCGGATTGGCGTCCGGCTATTGGCGCCGCGCCCCGCTGACCGCTTCGCGGTTCGTCGCGTGCCCGTTCGGTTCGCACGAGTCGTCCGGAACCCGCATGT
>CBAAAS010000694.1:0-1667 GCA_964658855.1 uncultured Mycobacterium sp. | reverse complement strand
GACGCCCAATGGCTTGTGGCGGTTACCGTAACGAGGACAGTATTAACTGTGGCTGAACGTCGACTCGTGTGTTCGCTCGACGAATTGCCGCCGGGCGCGATGAAACTTGTCGACGTCGGGAAGTTCGGCGTGGGGGTCTACAACGTCGCCGGTTCCCTGCACGCGATCGTCAACTACTGCTCCCATGAGGGTGCTCCGCTGTGCGAGGGCTTGATTGGCGGTACCAACGAATCGGCGCCCGACGAGCCAGGCGGACTGCGCCGCGTGAAGGACGGCCAGATCGTCCGATGCCCTTGGCACAACTGGGAATTCGATGTGACTACGGGCCGCAACCTTGCCGACCCCAAGCGGCGGGTCCGTACCTACGACGTCGACGTCGACGACGGGAAGGTGTTCCTGACCGCATGATCATCGACACGAATGTTCAGCCGCACTTCCGCTACAACGCCGAAATCAGGCGCTACCTGCCCGCCGCCCACAAACTGCGTTCCATTCCCGACGTCGAGCAACAGTGGTATCAGGCACCCGGCGGAAACTACCGCCACGACCTGCACGGCGAGCACTATCCCGGCTCCGACCGCGAGACCGTTGCCCGGCACCTTTTCGACGATGCCGGGGTCGACTACGCGGTGCTGAACCCGTTGACCCGCGGCAACATTGCCGACTATCTGCTCAACAGCCGGATCTGCGCCGCCGTCAACGACTGGCTGCTGGATCGCTGGCTCGAACCGGACACCACCAACCGCTTCCGCGGCACCATCAGGGTCAACCCGGAAGACCCGAAAGGCGCGGTCGCCGAGATAGAACGTCTTGCCGGACACCCAAAGCTGGTACAGGTCGGCGTCCCGATGCAATCCCGGGAGCCTTACGGCAAGCCGATGTTCGAGCCGATCTGGGAGGCCGCCGCCGCCCACGGGCTTCCGGTGGCGGTGCACATCAACGGCGGCAACGGTGTTGACTACGCGCCCACCTTCGCCGGCCATGCCGACACCTATCCCGGCTACGCGGCCTTCATGCCGCTGAACTACTTCGTCCACCTGGCGACGCTCATCGTCGAGGGTGTGTTCGGACGTCATCCTGACCTGAAGTTCGTGTTCGCCGACGGCGGTTACGACATCCTGACCCCGCTGATCTGGCGGCTCGACACGTTCTGGCTGTCGATGCGCGATCAGACGCCTTGGGTCGACCGCTATCCCAGCGACTACCTGCCTACCCACGTCCGATTCTGTTCGTCGGCCTTCGACGGCCCCACCGATCTGAGCCAGACGCAGCGGTGGATGGACTTCTCCGGCAAGACAGACCTACTGATGTATGGATCGTCCTACCCGCACTGGTCGACGTCGTCACCCGAAGATGCCGCCGGTGGGTTGGACAGTGCGCAGCGCGACAGCGTGTTGTGGCGTAATGCCGGTGAGCTGTACGGGCTCACGGCGCCGATCGAGAGGGGTGCGTCATGACCATCGTTGAACGGGCCGAACCGCATACTGAGCGTGACGAGATCGCGGTCGCCATCGTCGACACCGATGTGCACCCGATGCCGGTGTCGACCGACGTCCTCAAGTCGTACGCACCACCCGAATGGGTCGACAAGATCTGGCCTACCGGCAACGCCGTCACGCCACTTCCGCACTTCTACGACACGCCCGATTCCTACAAGACCATGTCGA
>CBAAAS010000693.1:0-1680 GCA_964658855.1 uncultured Mycobacterium sp. | reverse complement strand
CCGGCTGGCTCGCCGTCTCGGACGGCACGGGCTGATCGGCTTCGGTGAGTCCTACATGGCCGGCGAGTGGGAGTCCGACGATCTCACCGGAGTGCTGACCGTACTTGCGCGGGACATGGCCACTCTGGTGCCGTCGGCATTGCAACGCCTGCGACCGATCGTCCTTGCCGCCCAACCACACTCGGCGAAACGAAGTCGCCGGGAAGACCGCCGCGCCGTCGCCGCGCACTACGACCTGCCGAGCGACCTGTTCAGCGAGTTCCTCGACGAAACCATGACGTATTCGAGCGCGCTGTTCGATCACCTGCCTGCCGCGTGGCCCGATCTCGCCGACGCGCAACGCCGAAAGATCGACGCACTGCTCGACGCGGCGAATGTCGGTCCCGGCAGCCAGGTGCTGGAGATCGGCACCGGATGGGGCGAGCTCGCGATTCGTGCGGCTTCGCGTGGAGCGAACGTCCGCTCGCTGACCCTTTCGGAACGCCAGGTGCGGTTGGCCCGAAGGCGGGTGGCAGCGGCGGGATTGTCCGATCGGGTGGAGATCGACCTGCGCGACTTCCGGGATGTCGGCGGCAACTACGACGCGGTGATCTCCGTCGAGATGATCGAGGCGATCGGATTCCACGCGTGGCCGGAGTATTTCCAAACGATTGATCAGCTACTGCGTCCGGATGGGCGATTTGCCATGCAGGCCATCACCATGCCGCATGACCGGATGCTGGCGTCGCGCAAGACCCACACCTGGATCCAGAAGTACATTTTCCCGGCCGGGTTGATTCCATCGACCAAGGCAATCTCCGAGGTCACCGGACGACACACCGCGTTACGAACGGTGAGCACGGTGTCGCTGCGCGCAGACTATGCAGAGACATTGCGGCTGTGGCGAGAGCAGTTCCTGCAGCGTCGCAGGACGTTATCGCACATGGGTTTCGATGAGGTGTTCTCGAGAATGTGGGAGCTGTACCTGGCCTACTCAGAGGCCGGATTCCGGTCGGGATATCTCAATGTCTATCAGTGGACATTCGAACGCGAGGCGCAGCCATGATGGCCGACTTCGCGATCGTTTCCGGGGCGTCAGCCGCGGCGCTGCTCGTCGTGTTCGCAGTGACCTTCGGCATCGCCCGGCGCATCGGTCGTTACAACGTCGTCGACGTGGCCTGGGGACTGGGCTTCCTCGCCGTCGGGGCGGTCGCCGCAATTCTCGGCCATGGCGACCCGGCGCGGCGGTGGCTGCTGCTGGTACTGGTCGCGATCTGGGCGCTGCGGCTCAGCTGGCACATCCAGCGCCGGTCTGCGGGTAAAGGGGAGGATCCGCGCTACGCCGATCTGCTGCGTGACGCCGGCGTCGGTCAGATCATTCGCAAAGTCTTCGCCGTGCAGGGCTTCGCGATCTGGTTCATCTCGCTGCCGTTGCAGCTGTCCGCGGTTTGCGGCCCGACCCCTCGATCGTTATTGCCAGTCACCGTGGCCGGCGTCCTCCTGTGGCTGGCCGGTCTGGGCTTCGAAGCCGTCGGCGACCGTCAACTGCGGGTGTTCAAAGCCGACCCGGCACACAGCGGCGTGGTGATGGACTGTGGGCTGTGGGCGTGGACCCGTCATCCCAATTATTTCGGCGACGCCACCGTCTGGTGGGGCCTGTGGTTGATCACGATCGCCGGTTGGCGGTCACTGACCACGGTG
>CBAAAS010000692.1:0-1689 GCA_964658855.1 uncultured Mycobacterium sp. | reverse complement strand
GGGTCGCTCGGGTGGCATTCACTCAACCCGTCAAGACCACGACCCACTGCGTTATTTCTACGGTCACCCGGCCATCGGCCACCGCTGGATCAGAGGAGACCGCCGTTCGCACCGCGAGCTCGTCAAAATTTCGGACGACAGTCTGGGCCGAGTTCGGATGCGCTGGCGTCGGGCCCGCGGCGACGACGTGGCCGCGCGAGTGCAGATCGAACAGGAACTCGCGGTGTCCGGCCAGCGCCTTCTCCGCCGGTGCGTCAGCCGGCCAATTGGGTCCAGGCGAGTAACGCAGGACCCACCAGATTTCGGGCTCGGGCATGCTTTGAGTCATGGAATCAGCCGCATCTATTCGCGCTCGACGACCGGCATGTAGAAGAAGCTGTCGTAGCGCCCGCCGGTATGAATAAGGTGCTCCCCGACATTGTGCAGGGGGCTAAAAACGATCTCCATCGGCCCTGAGTAGGGACGAATAGGTGCGCCCTTGATGATGACTCGCAGGGATTCTCCCGGCTCGAAAACTACGCTGTTCGGCCACACTTCGACATCAAGCGGTACCGGCACCCCATGAACGAGCCAATCCCGCGAGGTGTGAAGGTGATAGGGCTGCTCAGGACGCGTCTTCGACTCGTCAAGTGCGCGGTGCGACGCTCGCAGCCAGCCGAAGCCCATCGGGCCGTCGTTAAACATCTGAGAGTAGGTGAAAGGTACGCGTTCGCCGGCCACGTCGAGTTTCTCGACGCCGACGAAGATGTCGGCATCGTTCGTGGCCAAGGATGACAGCCAGAACCGTAGCCGGGCGTTGCCGGTCATCTCGACGCGCTCGTCGAACTTTATCGTGTACTCGGACGATCCGTTGGTGTCCGTTGAATCGTAAGTGACAGTCGCTTCCGACTCCGGACGATCGGGCGTCAGCTGGCCGGATGAAGCATCCAACCACAGAGTTCGATACGAGACATCAGGCAAGGGCCAATCCGATTCCTCGCGGAACGACCATTCGTCCCCACGCGTACGGACACCGATCCGAACCCGTGGCCATTCGTCGACCTCGTTCGGCTCGTCCTTCAGGTAACGATCGAGGAAGGCCATCATGCGGCGCTGCGAGTCCGGCTGGTAAAAGCCCTGCCATTCCTTGTCGCCGCGGATCTCGAGGAACTTATGCTCGGACTCGATGCCCTTCCAGGCTTCTACGACGCCGCGTAGGTGGAGGTTGTTGGGGAACTCGGTAACGGCGTAGGTCGGTACCTGGACCTTGCTCCAGTCTGCGACTCGACACTGCCAGTACTCATCGAAAGTAGGGTGATTCCGCATCCCCGATTCCATGTCTTCGACCTGGCTCAGTCCGGTGCCGGTCAGAAGCATCCACTGATGGATGAAGGGGAAAGACGGTATGCCGCCGTGCAGATAAGCTTCCCGGTAGCAGTCGCTCGCCGCGTCCCACGGAATGATCGCGGCCAAGTGTGGGGGTTGGGTAGCCGCGACCGACCAGGCCGTCATGGCGTAATACGAGACGCCGCCCCAGCCCACTCGGCCAGAGCACCATTCCTGCGAGCCGAGCCACTCGACTATGTCATAGCCGGCAAGCGCTTCTTCCGGGGTGAAGAACGTTGCGTCTCCTTCGGAATACCAATTGCCGACGCCGTCCACCAGGGCGAGAGCGTAGCCGGCCGCCGTCCACGGGATCGGGTCGAACTG
>CBAAAS010000691.1:0-1690 GCA_964658855.1 uncultured Mycobacterium sp. | reverse complement strand
TGCTCAAATATGCCGCTGTGTATCCGACCGCCTGGTGGCGTGCCGCGGGGCTCAGCGGAACGACTGTCAGCGACGGCAACGTGCTGCTCACCGCCGACAGCTCACCACCCAACGGCAAGCCGGGCATCTTGACCGGTTTCGTCATCGGTCCTGCGGCAATCCGTTTTGCCGATCAACCCGTCGATGTACGCAAGCAACTGACCCTCTCGGACTTGGTGGCCTACTTCGGCGAGGAGGCAAGGCATCCAACCGAATTCGTCGAAATGAATTGGCCCGGCGAGAAATGGACCGGGGGAGCGTACAACGCGGTACTGGCGCCGGGCACGTTGACCAACTACGGGCCGGCCATGTCCGAGCCCGTCGGGCGGATTCATTGGGCGGGTAGTGAGATGTCGGCCAAGTGGACCGGGTACTTCGAAGGAGCGGTGCTGGCCGGGTACGACGCCGCCCACGCGGTGTTGGGAAGTAGCTAGCGCCGCAATCGAGTTCGACGCTTGGGCCAACCACCGCGCCGGCTATCCAAGGCGTAGAGGCCGGGACCGGTGAAGATCAGCAAGAGGAAGGCGAAGCAGTACATCACCGACGCCTCGCCGTGGTTGTTGATCGGAAAAAACCCGTTCGGCAGGTGGGCGGTGAAGTAGGCGAACGCCATCTCCCCGGAGGCCACGAAGGCGGCGGGCCGGGTGAACAGCCCCAGGGTGATCAGCGCGCCGGTGATCAGTTCGATCCAGCCGGCGTAGAAATCCGGCCACTGACCAACGGGCGCAACATGACCCGCAGCCGGCCAGCCGATCACCGAGGACAACCCGTGGCTGAGGAACAGTAGCCCGAACATCACCCGAAACACCGATAAGGCGGTCGGCCAGTGGGTGTTCAGCCGGGCCTCGAGATTTTGCGCCATGCGCAGACGATACTGCTTACAGCTGAGCCCAGACCGACTTCGATTTCAAGTAGATGTCCAAGCCCTCTTTGCCGAACTCGTGTCCCCAGCCGGACTGCTTGAAGCCACCGAACGGCACATCGGGGTCGAAGACCAACTGGCAGTTGATCTGCACGCTGCCGGCCTTCAACCGCTTCACGATGCGATGCGCCCTGCCGACGTTCTCGGTGTAGACGGTGGCGGCCAAGCCATAGGTCGTGTCGTTGGCCAGGGCCACGCCCTCGTCCTCGTCGTCGAACGGCAGGATGCTGACCACCGGCCCGAAGATCTCCTCCTGGAACAGCCGCATCGCCGGGTCGACGTTGGTCAGCACGGTCGGGTGCACGAAGTAGCCCTTGCGGTCCAACCGGTGGCCGCCGGTGACCACCTCGACGCCGTCGCTCTTGCCCTCGTCGATGAAGCCCATGACGCGGGTGAGTTGCTTCTGGCTGATCAGCGGCCCGCTCATGCAGCCCTCTTCGCTGGGCGCCCCCAGTTTGAAGGTGTTCGCCATCATCGCGATGCCTTCGACGACACGGTCGTACACGCCGCGCTGCGCGAAGATCCGCGACCCGCACACGCAGCCCTGGCCGGAGTGAACGAAGATTCCGATCGCCGCTCGGAAGATGGCATTGTCTAGATTTGCGTCGTCGAAGATCAGCACCGGCGATTTGCCGCCGAGTTCGAGCGTCACCTTCTTCAGATTGTCGGCCGATGCCCGCACGATCGCCTTGCCGACCTCGGTGGACCCGGTGAAGGCCACCTTCTCCA
>CBAAAS010000690.1:0-1690 GCA_964658855.1 uncultured Mycobacterium sp. | reverse complement strand
TACACCATCGAGCGGATGATTCACGGAAAGACCGCGCCCTACAACGACATTGTGCGGTGGAGCTGGGCCGACATTCCCACCGCACTCGGCGTGACCGAGCATCTGTTCTTTCGCGCCGAGACCTACGGCGAGCTCGACGACGCCTTTCTCGCCGCGACAGAACATCAAGACCGGATGGTGTTGATCGAGGCGGTGGTGCCGCGCCTCGACATCCCCGACCTGTTGACCAACCTGGTCGCCGACCTCGGCTGAAGGCACGCCGGTCGACAACGCTTACGCGCGCACCCCACGGTCTGCGCCCGACGACCCGAGTAGCAGTCGCAGCGTGCGCCGGCAGCGGCCGCACTCGGCGCCCGCGCCACAGGCTTTCGATATCTCGTTGGTCGTCGACGCCCCATCGGCGATCACCTCAGCCACAACCTGGCTGGTGATCCCGTTACACAGGCAGACGAACATCGCCGGGCCGCTCAATCCTCGATGCGCATCATGTCGAAGAATTTCCCGACGAATACCGGCGGATAGGCGCCTCGTCCGGCGCCGGCTATCCACGGGGCCGCGGAGTCTGGATGCTCGATCCAATCGCGCGCGCGGTCCTCGTCGTCGAGTTCCTGCATGATCATTACCTCGTGGCCGTCGTCGAACGCCCGGAAAAGCCGGGTTTCCCGGATGCCGGCGGCGTCGAATCGCGATGATGCACTTCGGATCTCAGCGGTCAGCGTATCTACATTGTCAACTGACGCGATCGCGGTGACGACGACGCCGGGCACCGTTCGATCCGATGGAGCCACGGCTCCGAAGCGCTCGACGATCTCACCGGCAAAAACCGCCGGAAGGTCTTCGACGCCGACCGCGTCGAACCACTCGAAGAACACCCGCGACCGCAGCAGCTCCACGATCGGCTCCCGGCTGCGCACCCCGATCGTCACCAGAACCCGGCCGGGGTCATGTGTCGACGTGTACAACAAGACGTGGTGCGCACCAATGTCGGCGAGCGCGGACCTACGGCGTTTCAGCAGTGGCCACACATGCTCCGGATCGGGCACGCGGTAGTCCGACGCGATCACCAATGAATGGGAATGCGGGTCCACCGGGCTCACCGAAGCTGGTCCTTCATCACCTTGCCGGTGGCGTTCAGCGGTAACTCCGCCAGGAATTCGACGGATCGTGGCGCCTTGAATCCGGCCATCCGGTCGTGGCACCACGACATCAGATCGGCTTCGGACACTGGTGCTTTCAGTACCACAAAGGCCTTTCCTACCTGACCGAGCCGCTCGTCGGGCACGCCGATCACCGCGACCTGGGCGACCGCCGGGTGCTCCAGCATGAATCCCTCGATCTCGGCCGGGTACGCATTGAACCCGCCAACGATGAACATGTCCTTTTTACGCCCGTCGATCTTCAACCGGCCGGACTTGTCGAAATTGCCCAAATCGCCCGTATGCAGCCAACCGTCACGGTCGATCGCCAGCGCGGTGGCGTCGGGATCATCGAGGTACCCCTGCATGACGCCGTAACCGCGAACCAGCACCTCGCCGTCCTCGGCGATGCGCACTTCGACGTCCTCGCAGGGCAGGCCCGCGGTGGTGGCCACATCCTCGAAGGAGTCACCGGGCCGCGAGAGGGTCACGTTGCCGGCCTCGGTGAGCCCGTAACCGGTCATCAAAGTGTGGAACGGCAGCTCACTGTGGAT
>CBAAAS010000689.1:0-1701 GCA_964658855.1 uncultured Mycobacterium sp. | reverse complement strand
GCACCGACGGCGGCGAACGCCATCGCCCGTGGCCACGGCGACCTGGCCTTGGCAGCGCGCTCGAATTGAATCACGGCCAGTCGGCGAACCAGGCTGACGCCGCTATGGGCGGCGGCGGTGCCCAGCCCCCACATGCAGCGACCCCAATGGTCGTCCGTGGTCGGCTGGTCGGTCCAATTTCCGGCGTGATCCATCCGGTTGCGGCAGGACCCGTTGTAGGACTGGGCGTCGTTCAAGAACTGCAGCGCCCTACCGGCGAGGCCCTTCACCGGACCCGATGGGTCGGGGTCACGGGTCGTGACGACGAGCACTCTGGCCATGTCATCGGTGCAGTACCCATGCTCATGGCGGGGCTCGGTCAAGCAGGCGTGCTCGAAGGTGCCGCGATGATTGGTCATTCGCAACAGGTGCGCGAACACCGGGTTGGGCGCGGCGCCGGTCACGTCAGCGCCGATTGGGTGACCAGCAGTCGTTGCGCCTCGGTGACGTAAGCGTCGACGACGACGGGCCAGGCGATGGATGGGGCCAGCCAACGGGCTTCGGTGGCCATGGATTCGGCGACGAGCGGATCGGTGAGCAGCCGGCTCAGCGCTGCGACCAGTGCGTCGGGATCGTCGTGAGCGACGACCGTTCCCGCACCGCTGCCGAGCAACTCGACCGCGTGCGGGAAAGCGGTGGCGACAATTGGCCGGCCACTCGCAAGAGAGTCGACCAGCACACCGGAGGTGACCTGATCCTTCGAGTCGTAGGGCAGGACGACGACGGTAGCCGACTGGATAAGCGCGGTGAGCTCTTCGGGCGCGCGGTACACGGCGTCGAAAGAGACCGAATCGGCCAGGCCGAGCCGTTTCGCCTGCGCGACAAGCGTTTCGCGATACCTATCCCCCTGCGCGGCGAAGACCTTGGGGTGAGTGCGGCCGGCAATGACGTACCGCGGCGGGTTGGGCAGGGACGTCAGCGCGGCCATGGCGTCGATGACCCGCTCGATGCCCTTACCCGGTCCCAGCAGGCCCCAGGTCAAGATCGTCGGCCGGTCGGGACGTTGCGCGTCCTTGGCATTCGGGAGCGCCGCGCCATGCGGGATGACGGTGACCTTCTGGCGATCGACGGCAAAGCCCGCGCACAGCCGTTTGCGGGCAACCTCCGACATCACGATTACTTGATCAGCCAATGCCATCACTGATTCGAGTACTGAAAGTTGATGTGAGGTAGGTTCTTTGAGCACTGTGTGAACGACGACGATTGATGGGACGTGCAAGCCGGTCATGATCTGGACGACTTCGTCTCCGTCGGGACCGCCATAAATGCCGTACTCGTGCTGGATGACGGCGACGTCGCTCTGGTTCAGGAGCTCAGAGGTCGCCGCTACAGAGTCGGCCGAGCCGTTGACGAGCTCGCCGGCGACGTTGGGTGCCTTGGAAATGTCGCCGTCGGCGATGCGCACGACGCTGACCGTGGCGCCTTTGGCTATCAGTCCTTTTGCCAGCGCCTCACTGAAGGTCGCCAAGCCGCAGGCCGTCGGCGAGTAGGTACCGAGGATGCCAAAGCTCGGTGTGTACGAAAAATGTTGCAGCCCAAAGGGAGCAATCAATTGCGGAAACAACGACGGAGCATTCAAAATTATCCCGACTGAGCGGTAGTAACATTTATGTCCGGCATGAGCGGATGCTCGGGCAGATCAGCGTAAGAAACTGAGCCATT
>CBAAAS010000688.1:0-1709 GCA_964658855.1 uncultured Mycobacterium sp. | reverse complement strand
CGTCTATCGGGTGGCCGGCACCAAGGGCCTGCTCGATCTGGTCACCGTCGTTTACACCGATGCCTCGGGCGCGCCGCAGACCGACTTCAACGTGTCACTGCCATGGTCGAGGACCGTCGTGCTGAATCCCGGGGTCGGGATGCGATCGGTCGTCGCGACCAGCCTGACCGGTCGGCTGAACTGCTCGATCGCCGACGGCGTGGGTGAGAACATCGCGATCTCGACCAGCAGCACGATGATCGCGACCTGCAGCCGCTAGACCAGGCCCAGCTCCCGCACCCGCTCGTCGTGGGTGCGCTGCAGGCGGTCGAAGAACCCCGCCAGCTGCGTCAAACCGTCTGACTTCGACACCACGAGGTCGACCAGCTCGTCGTGTTCGGCGAGCACGTATTGGGCCTGGGTGATCGCCTCGCCGAGCAGTCGGCGCGACCACAATGCCAGCCGGCTGCGTTGCTTGGCGCTCTTGGTCACGGCGGCGCGCACCTCGGCGACGACGAACTGGGAGTGCCCGGTCTGGGCCATCACCGAGCGCACGACGTCGGCGACGTCATCGGGTAGCACGTCGGCGATCTCCAGATAGAAATCGGCCGCCAGGGCGTCGCCGATATAGGTCTTGACCAGCGCCTCCAGCCAGGTGCTGGGCGTCGTAAGCCGGTGGTAGCCATCCAGCGCGGAGGCGTACTTCGAGATCGTCGGCACCACGTCGACACCGCGGCTCTCCAGGGCGTCGTGCAGTAGTTCGTAGTGCGTCATCTCGGCGGCGGCCATGCTGGCCATCGAGATCCGTCCCCGCAGATCCGGTGCCATCTTCGCTTCTTCGGTGAGCCGGTAGAACGCAACGACCTCGCCGTACGCCAGCAGCGCGAACAACTCGTTGACCCCGGGATGGTCCGCCGGCAGCCGTGGCGGAGACGGATCGGCCAGCTGGTCGCCCGACGAAAGCGGAGTCATGCCACCCACTCTAGGGGTCAGGTGCGGCGACCCGCCCGCGCGCCGAACGCCGCGAATGGGGCCAGCGGTTGGCCACCAGCTACAATCGATACAGGTAACGGTGGTCTATCCGTACCGCCTCTGCCTATGCAATGTGCGTGCACGCAGTTGGCCCCGCCTCAGAAGCGCAGGGCCCGCGAATCGGAAACGTATCCGAAAGTCAACTGGTGCGCGCTGGACCGCAACGATTGACCAATCGAATACGAACCCGAAAGGCATGTGTTTCACGCATGACTCCACTCATCACACCCGACCGCGCCACAGCCGAAGTCGAAGCCACCTTTGCCGACCTCGGCGTCCGCGAAGAAATCGTCCGTGCGCTCAGCGAAAAGGGCATCGAGCACCCGTTCGCCATCCAGGAGCTGACGCTGCCGCTGGCCCTCACCGGCGACGACCTGATCGGACAGGCCCGCACCGGAATGGGCAAGACCTTCGCCTTCGGCGTGCCGCTGCTGCAACGCATCACCATGTCGGGCCCGGATCGCCCGCTCAACGGAATTCCCCGGGCGCTGATCGTCGTGCCCACCCGCGAACTCTGCCTGCAGGTCTACGGCGACCTCTCCACCGCCGCGCAGTATTTGACCGCTGACGACGACCGCAAGCTCTCCGTGGTCTCCATCTATGGCGGGCGGCCCTACGAGCCCCAGATCGAGTCGCTGCGCGCCGGCGCCGACGTGGTGGTCGGCACGCCCGGTCGGCTGCTCGACCTGGCCCAGCAG
>CBAAAS010000687.1:0-1721 GCA_964658855.1 uncultured Mycobacterium sp. | reverse complement strand
AACGGCGATCCGACGTCGAGCCCGCGCCACCGCGGCTCCTTACCCGCTTGCTCGCCGGCCAGGCCCCACGCTTTCGCCATGGCATCGAACGAGCCGCCGACGGTCAGCGTCGCCGAGGTGAGCACCGCGGTCGAGTCGGCGAACAGCCGGCTGCGCAGCAGTCCGGCCACCGACAGCGGCGCGACCCGCAGCACGGTTCGCGTCGAGCCGCGATTGTCCTCGTGATCGAGCCAGACCACGTCGGTGCGATCAGGTATCGCCGGTCCGAACGACGCCAGGATTCGCGTTGCGGTGTCGGCGATCTCGGCAAGGCTGGCGACCGCTTCGGAGCGGGCCGCGGCGGCCTTGGGGTCGGTGGGCGACGTGTCGATGGTCGACCGCGCCGCGGCGGCCGCGTCACGCAGCGCGGTGAGATGGGTGGCGAGCTCGTCGTCGAGGTGGTCCATGCGTCCGGCCGATGCATTTTGGATGACCGTCTGGAAGCCGGCCGAGGCCCGCTCCCAGCGCTGGGTGAGCTCGGGTTCGACAAGTTGGGAAATGCGCCGCGAGGCGATACCGAGTGTTGTCGCCGTGAGCTCGCCGGTGGCCACCGCGGTGACTCGGTCCACCAGATCGTGCGCCTCGTCGACGATCAGCAGCTTGTGTTCAGGCAATACGGGCGAGTCGGCCACGGCGTTGATGGCCAGCAGCGCGTGGTTGGTGACGACGACATCGGCGACACCGGCTTTGGCCCGCGCTCGCTCGGAAAAGCAGTCGGTGCCGAATGGGCAGCGGGCCATCCCGAGGCATTCCCGCGCGGACACACTGACCTGACCCCACGACCGGTCGGCCACACCGGGTTTGAGGTCGTCGCGGTCGCCCGACTCCGTGCTCGACGCCCATTCGGTGAGCCGCTGCACCTCCCGTCCTAACGCGGAGGCAGCCTGGGGCCGAAACAGCTCTTGCGGTTCTTCGCCGGGATCAGTGGCTGAGCCGTTGTGAATCTTGTTCAGGCACAGGTAATTCTGTCGACCTTTCAACAATGCGAATTGTGGTTTGCGGGGCAGTGCGTCGTCGAGCGCGTCGACCAGCTGGGGGAGATCGCGATTGACCAGTTGCCGCTGCAGGGCAATCGTGGCCGTCGACACCACCACCGGCGCGTTGTCCGACACCGCACGATCGATGGCCGGAACCAGGTATGCCAGCGATTTTCCGGTGCCGGTGCCCGCTTGAACGGCCAGATGTTCGCCGGATTCAAACGCGAGGGCGACTGCGGCGGCCATGTCTTGCTGGCCGCTGCGTTCACTGCCGCCCAGCGCGGTCACCGCGGTAGCCAGCAGCTTGGTCGCTGCCGTCGGCGCATCGTCGGACGTGGCTACTCCTGGGTGTCGGCCGGCGGACGTGGGACCGGGATCTGGGTCGTCGGGATCGCCGGGTCGCCGTGCGACAACATCAGACCCTCCCACGGCAAGCTTCGCAAGCCCGATGCCACCAGTTCGCGCGCCACGCCCAGATCCGTCTCGGCGACCGACTCGCCGTTGCGGACCAGGGGGACCGTCAGTACCCGCGACGGCTCGCCGTGTGGCGGCGGTCGGCCCGCCGGATGAACGATCTCTTCGGTGACCGTGCCGGTCGAACGGGACAGACGTAGTGCCTCTTTGTGGCCGCCGTGCGATTCCTTGCCGACGCTGCGCTTCTCGACCGGTATGCCGTCGACCTCGACCAGCTTGTAGACCATGTTG
>CBAAAS010000686.1:0-1733 GCA_964658855.1 uncultured Mycobacterium sp. | reverse complement strand
GCCGAGGTCGATGCGCTGGTCGCCCGTTATCCCGATGCCGCGAAGTACGCGCCCGGCGCAATCTTGTGACGCTCGCCGACGTCGACTTCACCGACCTGGACAACTTCGCCGGCGGCTTCCCGCACGATCTTTTTGCCGTCCATCGTCGCGACGCTCCGATCTACTGGCATCTCCCGACCGAGCACACCCCCGACGGCGAAGGCTTCTGGTCCGTCGCGTCCTACGCCGAAACGCTTACGGTGCTGAAAGATCCGGCCACATTCTCGTCGGTCACCGGCGGTGGCCGGCCGTTCGGCGGAACGCTGCTGCAGGACCTCTCGATCGCCGGTCAGGTGCTCAACATGATGGATGATCCGCGGCACTCGCAGATCCGCCGGCTGGTCAGCTCGGGGTTGACGCCGCGAATGATTGGCCTGGTCGAAGACGACCTGCGGGCACGGACCCGCGGGCTTCTGGACGCCGTGTCGCCGGGCGAGCCATTCGACTTCCTGACCGACATCGCCGCCGAGCTGCCGATGCAGATGATCTGCATCCTGCTGGGAGTGCCTGAATCCGAACGGCATTGGCTGTTCGAGGCCATCGAGCCGCAGTTCGACTTCGGTGGAGCCCGCTCGGCGGCACTGTCGCAACTGTCGGCCGAAGAAGCCGGCTCACGGATGTACACCTACGGGCTGGAGCTGATCGCATCCAAGCGTGCCCAGCCGACCGACGACATGCTGTCGGTCGTCGCCAACGCGACTCATGACGCCGCCGACGGGCCGGTCATGTCCGACCTCGAGCTGTATCTGTTCTTCAGCCTGCTCTTCAGTGCAGGCGCCGAGACGACCCGCAACGCGGTCGCCGGCGGACTGCTGGCACTGGCCGAGAATCCAGAGCAATCGCGTTTGCTGCGTGAGGATTTGGCAGCGCTACCCATCGCGGTCGAAGAGATGGTCCGGTGGACCTCACCGTCGCCGTCCAAGCGACGCACCGCCACGCGTGACGTGATGCTCGGCGACGTGTCGATCGCGGCGGGGCAGAAGGTGCAGATCTGGGAAGGCTCGGCAAATCGTGATGAGCGAGTGTTCGACGCTGCCGACGAATTCGATGTCACGCGAAAGCCCAACCCGCACCTCGGTTTCGGCCAGGGTGTTCATTACTGCCTAGGCGCGAACCTGGCCCGACTGGAACTGCGGGTGCTGTTCGAAGAACTGCTGACCCGCTTCGGTTCCATGCGGGTGGTGCGTGATGTCGAGTGGACGCGTAGCAACCGGCACACCGGGATCCGGCACCTCGTCGTCGAACTGAGCTAGTGCGTCCTGACCGCCATTCCCGCGGAACGCAATTCGATGGCGGCCAGGCCGTGGATGGCGTGCGGGTCACCGGCGCGCCATGCACCGACCGGGTCGGGAGTGACGGCGGTGAGCCGGCGGAGTGGCCGGTTGGCCAACGCCCGCAACGCCAGGAGTTGTGCACCAGCCGGCGTCGCCGCCAACGCGCCGACGGTCAACTTGCGGCGGACGAACCGGATCCGCAGCACCAGCCAGGGCACGACCACTCCGAGCGTCGGCGGTGCCCCAACGGCCAGGGCCAGCACGATGGCCAGCCAGCTCGCGGTGGTGTCCAGGCTGTGGCCGGCGCCGGCGATCTCGAGTGCGGCCCTGCTGGCCGCGGTCAGCGGCTCGCTGACAGCGCTGCCAACCAGCGGGATGTGGTCGGCGCTGTGGCCGGCCGACTTGAGGCTGTCGGCGACA
>CBAAAS010000685.1:0-1739 GCA_964658855.1 uncultured Mycobacterium sp. | reverse complement strand
GGCGCGTGCATAGCGGGCAGCGGCAGCCAGGGTCGAGCGGGCTGTCGTCGTCGGGAGCGGCGCTGTCGTTCCACGATGCCGCGGTCTCGTTCAAACCGTGCCGGGTGTCGCGCGAGTGAGCGGCGCACGCGGGCCGTCTCTTCAGGCCGGGGACACCGTGGATCCCCTTCGAGCGTGGACCGCACGCGAACTTCCGTGGACCGCGCATGGACCTGCGTGGACCGGGCGCTGACTTGCGCGATCCGCGCGTCGCGCAAGGGCCTATCCGAAATTCCGTGTAAGCGCGTGATCGCTCAGCTCAGCGGAAGTCTTCCCTCGAAGTAGATCGCAAACTGATTCAAAGCGGCCCTCCAGAACTGGGGCGCCATCGTCCATTTCTTCTGCACGTTGCGTAGCGCGAGGAAGAGCATCTTGAGCGCCGCCTCGTCGTTGGGGAAGTGCCCCTTGGCCTTGGTCACCTTTCGGAGCTGGAAGTTCAGCGATTCGATCGCATTCGTCGTGTAGATGATCTTGCGCACCTCGGTCGGAAACGCGAAAAAGGGTCGCACACGCTCCCAGTTCGCGCGCCAGGACTGCGCCACGACGGGGTACCTCGTGAGCCATTTCTCTTCGAGCTCGGCGAGGGCCGCAAGCGCGGCATCTTCGGTAGGCGCGCCGTAGACGCAGCGCAGGTCGGCGATGACCGCCTTGCGATCCTTCCAGGATACGAAGCGCGTGGAGCTGCGGATCATGTGCACGACGCAGGTCTGCACGACAGCCTTCGGAAACACCGCCTCGATGGCCTGCGGGAAGCCCTTGAGGCCGTCGCAGCAGGCGATGAAGATGTCTTCGACACCACGGTTTTTCAGCTCGGTGATGACCTTCAGCCAGAACTTCGCCCCCTCGTTGGCCTCGAGCCAGAGGCCCAGGACTTCTTTCTTGCCCTCGACGTTGATGCCGAGCGCAAGGTAGGCCGACTTGTTCTGCACGACCCCCTGGTCGCGCACCTTGATGACGAGCGCGTCGAGGTAGACGAGCGGGTAGGTGCTCTCGAGTGGCCGCTGCTGCCACGCGCCGACCTCGTCCACGACGGCATCGGTGACCTGCGAGATCAGGTCGTGGCCGACCTCTGTGCCGTACATCTCGGAGAGATGGGCTTGGATGTCGCGGACGCTCATTCCGCGGGCGTACATCGACAGGATCTTGTCGTCGAACCCCTTGAACCGCCGCTGGTGCTTCTTGATCAGCTTCGGCTCGAACGTGCCGTTCCGGTCGCGAGGCACTTCGATCGGTAGCTTCCCCTGGTCGGTCACCAGGGTCTTGGTCCCGACGCCGTTACGGGCATTGCCGCCGCCCTGGCCCTCAGACGCATGCGGCTCGTACCCCAGATGATCGGTCATCTCTGCCTGCAAGGCTCGCTCCACCAGCGCTCCCGTGAGTTGCTTGAGCAGCCCTTCGGGCCCCGTCAGGTCGTCGGGTTGCGAGTACCCCGCCAGAAGCTCGTCCAACAGCTCGTGGCGAATCCCCCTCGTTGTCGTCTTCTTCGTAGCCATCGTGGTCCTTCCTCTTCTCAGGAAAGACTCCAGCCGACGAGTGCTCAGAGGCGGTTACACGAAATTCCGGACAGGCTCCTCGGCTACGTCGATGGGCTCGAAGCCGAGCTTCGGGCGAAGATCGATCACGTGCTTGGGACGCTCTACAAGCTGAGCGTGTGAGGCAACGTCGCGAGGCCGGGCGCAACCCGCTCGGCCTCGCGACGC
>CBAAAS010000684.1:1470-1746 GCA_964658855.1 uncultured Mycobacterium sp. | reverse complement strand
GTACACCCAGGACCAGAACCTGCAGGACGGTCCTCACAAGGACCTGCGCCGTGCCCGCGCCGCGGCGCTGAACATCGTGCCGACCTCGACCGGTGCCGCCAAAGCGATCGGTCTGGTGCTGCCCGAACTCAAGGGCAAACTGGACGGCTACGCGCTGCGGGTGCCGATCCCCACCGGCTCGGTCACCGACCTCACCGTCGAACTGGCCAAGTCGGGCACCGCGGCGGAGATCAACGCCGCGATGAAGGCCGCCGCCGACGGCCCGATGAAGGGCAT
>CBAAAS010000684.1:0-1460 GCA_964658855.1 uncultured Mycobacterium sp. | reverse complement strand
CTCAAGTACTACGATGCCCCGATCGTGTCCAGCGACATCGTCACCGACCCGCACAGCTCGATCTTCGACTCGGGCCTGACCAAGGTGATCGACAACCAGGCCAAGGTGGTGTCCTGGTACGACAACGAATGGGGCTACTCCAACCGGCTCGTCGACCTGGTCGCGCTGGTCGGCAAGTCTCTGTAGTCGTGGCTATCCGCAACCTGGACGATCTTCTCGCGCAGGGAGTTTCGGGTCGCGGCGTGCTTGTGCGCTCCGACCTGAATGTGCCGCTCAACGACGGCGCCATCAGCGACCCGGGTCGTATCACCGCGTCGGTGCCGACGATCAAAGCGCTGGCAGACGCCGGCGCCAAAGTGGTGGTGACCGCGCATCTCGGTCGCCCCAAGGGCGAGCCCGACCCGGCCCTGTCACTGGCGCCGGTCGCCGCGTCGCTGGGTGAGCAACTGGGTACGAACGTGCAGTTGGCCGATGACGTTGTCGGACCTGACGCTCGGGCCCGAGCCGGAAGTCTGAGCGACGGGGACGTTCTGCTGCTGGAGAACATCCGCTTCGATCCGCGGGAAACCAGCAAGGACGATGGTGAGCGGTTGGAGCTTGCCAAAGAGCTCGCCGAATTGGTTGGAAGCACAGGCGCTTTCGTCTCTGACGGGTTCGGGGTTGTGCACCGCAAGCAGGCTTCGGTCTACGACGTCGCGACGCTGCTGCCGCACTACGCCGGCAAATTGGTGGCCGAAGAGGTCGGTGTGCTCGAGCGCTTGACCGATTCGACGAAGCGGCCTTACGCGGTGATCCTCGGCGGCTCCAAGGTTTCCGACAAAATCGGCGTGATCGAGCAGTTGGCCACCAAAGCCGACAGCATCGTGATCGGCGGCGGCATGTGCTACACGTTCCTGGCCGCGATGGGACTTTCGGTAGGAACGTCCCTGCTGCAGACCGAGATGATCGACACCTGCCGGCAACTACTCGACACCTACGCCGACGTCATCCGGTTGCCCGTCGACATCGTGGTGGCCGACAGTTTCGCGGCCGACTCGCCGTCCAAAGTTGTTGCTGCCGATGCGATTCCGGACGGCAAGATGGGCCTGGACATCGGACCGGGGACGGTTATCCGGTTCACCAAACTGCTGAGCAACGCGGAAACCATCTTTTGGAACGGCCCGATGGGGGTCTTTGAGTTCCCGGCATTCGCCGCGGGCACCAAGGGCGTGGCCGAAGTGATCGCCAAAGCGACAGCCAAGGGCGCCTTCAGCGTCGTGGGCGGTGGCGACTCGGCCGCCGCGGTGCGGGCGCTGGGTCTGCCCGACGACGGCTTCTCACACATTTCCACCGGCGGCGGGGCATCGCTGGAATACCTTGAGGGCAAGACGCTGCCCGGCCTCGAAGTGTTGAATACCTGAGCAAAGGACGACGATGAGTCGCAAGCCGCTGATTGCCGGCAACTGGAAGATGAACCTCAA
>CBAAAS010000683.1:0-1753 GCA_964658855.1 uncultured Mycobacterium sp. | reverse complement strand
GACCACACGATCAACCCATGAAAATGACCGGAACCCTCGTCAAGCTCGGCATCGTCTCGCTGGTGCTGATCTTCTTCACCGCGCTCATCACCGTCGTGTTTGGTCAGATGCGCTTCGACCGGACCACCACCTACACCGCGGAGTTCAATAACGTCAGCGGACTGCGCGCGGGCCAGTTCGTCCGGGCCTCCGGAGTGGAGATCGGCAAGGTCAAGGACATCGAGCTGATCGATGGTGGCCATCGGGTGCGCGTCGAGTTCAACGTCGACAAAAACGTCCCGCTGTATCAGTCCACCACTGCTCAGGTGCGCTACCTCAACCTGATCGGCGACCGCTACCTCGAGATCAAGCGCGGCGACGGCGAAGGTGGCGACCTGGTTCTTCCGTCCCACGGGTTCATTCCGTTGTCTCATACTCAGCCCGCACTGGACCTGGACGCGTTGATCGGCGGTTTCAAGCCGTTGTTCCAGTCGCTTGACCCGGAGAAGGTGAACAACATCGCAACGGCCATCATCACCGTCTTCCAGGGCCAGGGCGGCACGATCAACGACATCCTCGACCAGACCGCGCAACTGACGTCCCGCATCGCCGAGCGCGACGAGGCGATCGGCGAGGTGGTCAAGAACCTCAACATCGTGCTGGACACCACCGTCAAGCACCGCAAAGACTTTGACGAGACCGTCGACAATTTCGAGAAACTGATCAGCGGCCTGAACGAACATGCTGATTCGTTCGCCGCCGGCATCGCCAACCTCAGCAATGGCGCCGGGACGGTCGGCGACCTGCTCGCCGATAACCGGACGCTGCTGCACAAGACGCTCAATTACCTCGAGCCCATTCAGCAGCCGATCATCGACCAGCGCGACCTCTACGACGATCAGATCAAGCGGACGCCGATCGGGATGAACATCGTGGGGAACGCCGTCGGCAACTACGGTGACTGGGTCAATTTCTACCTTTGCGACCTCACCCTCAAGACCAATGGACTGCAGGCCGGCGGCCCGGTCCGGACGGTCAAGATCTGGTCGCAACCGTCAGGTAGGTGCACACCGAAATGAGAACGCTAGAACCCGCCAACCGGAAGCGGATCGGCCTGATGGGGCTGATCGTGACGGTGATGGTCGTCGGTGTCGGCCAGACTCTCACCAGCACCCCGCAGTTGTTCGCCGAACCCAGCTATTTCGGGCAGTTCACCGACTCTGCTCAGCTCAACAAGGGCGACAAAGTTCGGATCGCCGGAGTGGACGTCGGCGACGTCGAGGCCATCAATATCGACGGCGACCACATCGTGATGAAGTTCTCGACCGGAAGCCAAACGATCGGCACCGAGAGTCGGCTGGCGATCAAAACCGACACCATCCTGGGTAAGAAGGTGCTCGAGATCGAGCCGCGGGGCAACCAGACGCTGCGGCCTAACGGCACCCTGCCGATTGGGCAAAGCACCACCCCCTACCAGATCTACGACGCGTTCTTCGACGTCACCAAGGCCGCCGCCGGCTGGAATATCGACACCGTCAAAGAGTCGCTGCACGTGTTGTCGGAGACCATCGATCAGACGGCTCCGCACCTGAGCGCGGCGCTTGATGGGGTGGCCAAATTCTCCGACACCATTGGCAAGCGCGACGAGCAGATCACCCATCTGCTCGAGCAGGCCAACAAGATCGCCGGCATCCTGGGTGACCGAAGCCAACAGGTCGACCGGCTGTTCGTTAACACCAACAGCTTGCTGGCCGCCTTCAACCAGCGCAGCCGG
>CBAAAS010000682.1:0-1766 GCA_964658855.1 uncultured Mycobacterium sp. | reverse complement strand
GGGTGCCGGTGGCCGAATCGGGTCCGCTGGTGCCGCCGATCATCGCGTCGGCCGCGGAGTCGCCGACGTAGCCGACCAACCGGTCGCGTACCCGCTGCAGGCGGTCGTTGAAGCCTTTTTCGTCTGCATCGACGATCGCGTTGACGTTGACCGACCGGACAATCGCGTCGAAGTCGGTGCCCACGTCGCGGCAATGGCCGGCGAGCACTTCAGACTTGTGCGCGAAGCCGTCCGGCTCGCCGGTGAAGTTGGTGTACTGCGCGTACTTCGCGGCGATACGCAGGGTCTTCTTCTCGCCGCCACCGGCGATCCACAGTGGAATGCCGTTGTCCTGCAACGGCTTGGGCGCGACGATCGCACCGTCGACCTGGTAGTGCTTTCCTTCGAAGGTGACTTTCCCGTCCCGCCAGGCGTCACGCATGATTTGGACACCTTCGTCGAGGCGTCCCAGCCGCACCCCCGCGGACGGGAAGCCGTATCCGTAGGCCTTCCACTCGTGCTCGTACCACCCGCCACCGATTCCCATCTGCACGCGACCGCCGGAGATGATGTCTGCCGTCGCAGCGACTTTGGCGAGGTAGGCAGGATTTCGATAGCTCATCGCGGTGCACATCTGGCCGAGCTTGATCCGCGATGTGGTCGCCGCATACGCCGACATCAGCGACCACGCCTCGTGGGTGGCCTCACCGGTGGGCATCGGCACGGTGTGGAAGTGGTCGTACACCCACACCGAATCCCAGGCACTGTCGTCGGCGTAGGTGGCCAGATCGCGCATCACCCTCCAGTGTTTGTCGACGTCGATGCCGACCAGGTCGAGTCGCCAGCCTTGAGGGATGAAGAATCCGAAGCGCATAACTTCGGAGCCTAGCTCGGCGACGATGCGGGCCGGGACGGGCCGCTGAGGACCCGGGCAATCAAGCACAGCGCGAGCCGTAAGCTGGCCGGATGGACCTCACCGGTATCGGGATCTGGAGCAGCCAGCTCCGCTACGGCAATGTAGCCGAATCCGCAGATGCAGCAGCCGAATTGGACGAGTTGGGCTTCCGGGCTCTCTGGATACCCGACGTTGGCGGGCAGATTTTCGACGCCGTCGGCAACCTGCTGGCCGCGACCAAGCAGACCACGATCGCCACCGGAATCCTGAACCTGTGGATGCATACACCGGGTGACGTCGCGGAGAACTTCGCCGCACTGACCGCTGAACACGGCGACCGCTTCCTGCTGGGGATCGGCGTCAGCCACGCGCCGCTGATCGATGCAGGCGAGCCCGGGCGGTACCGCAAACCTCTGGCGGCGACGGCGTCATTCCTCGACGAGTTGGACGCGACGCCGCAACCGGTTCCCGTGCAGCGGCGGGTGCTGGCCGCGCTCGGCCCGAAGATGCTGTCGCTGTCCGCCCGTCGCAGCGCGGGAGCACACCCGTATCTGGTCACACCCGAGCACACCGCAACGGCCCGCGGGACTCTAGGCGATGGGCCGTTGCTGCTGCCCGAGCAGACGGTGATTCTGACCGACAGCGCCGACGAAGCGCGGTCGATCGGAACCGATTGGTTGCGTTCGTATTTGGCGCTGCCGAATTACGCCAACAACCTACTGCGCTCTGGTTTCTCCGAAGACGACGTGAGCCAGGTGAGCGATCGACTCTTCAACGCGATCATCGCGTGGGGCGACGAAGAAGCCATCCTGCGCAGGGTCTCCGAGCATCGTTCGGCCGGTGCGGACCACGTCTGCATCCAGGTGTTGCTGAGCGACCCGCAGGGCTATCC
>CBAAAS010000681.1:0-1767 GCA_964658855.1 uncultured Mycobacterium sp. | reverse complement strand
GCAGCAGCCATCTGGGCTACGGGCACAACGTGCAGACGCTGTCGGTGATCGCCGACCGGCTCGCTCAGCCGGAAGACGGCTGGCAGCCGTACCGGCGTTAGCCACCAGGCTTGTGGGCTGACTTGCTCGGCGAGATGTCCGGTCGGCGAACGCTTTGGCTACAATCGGTTAATTCCGCACGAAAACCGTTCTTGGTAAAGCAGATTCGCGGAATACCGTTTGCCCGGGCGATCACGCCTGCGACATGATCGGACCCATGGGCGACATCGATTTCTCGCTGCTGGACGTGCCGAGATCAGCACCGGTAGGCGACCCGGAGGCCTATCTGCGTGCCGCGATCGCCTGGCACTTCGGCGAAGAGACCGGCAGCGCTTTCTGGTTGCGGGCGGCACGGACGCTGCCGTTCAACCCGCTCACCGATGTCACAACGTTCGCCGACCTGAAACTGTTTCCCAATCTGCTCAGCGAGTTGCGGACCGAACCCGTCGAAGACCTGATTCCGCGCGGATACGGATCGCCGGCGCCGGTGCCGCAGATCTTCGAATCCGGCGGAACCACCGGCGCACCGAAAAGGACTGTGCAGCTGCCGGATTGGGTAGCGCAGGTGGTGCAGTGGCAGACCGAGGACTTCGCCGGCGGCGGCTTCGTGCGGGGCGGTGGCTTTCTCTGCATGATGCCGAGCGGCCCGCATGGAGTGGGCTACTTCTCGCGTCTGGTCTCCGAGCGACTCGGATCGACCTTTCACGCCATCGACCTGGACCCCCGCTGGGTGAAGAAACTGATCGCCCGCAACGCCGTCGCCGAGATGACGGGCTACGTCGACCATCTCGTCGAGCAGGCTGTTAACGTACTGCAGTCCCAGCAGATCGCGAATCTGCACACCACCCCGCCGCTGCTCGAGGCCATCGCCCGTTCCGACGACGTCGTCAACCTGGTCAACGAGAAGATCCGCTTCATGTTGCTCAGCGGCGCACACGTCGACATCGACACCCTCGACCTGCTCGGCGGGATCTTCCCGAACACGACGATCACCATGGCCTTTGGCAGCACGATGATCCTGTCCCAGGCGATCACCGACCGCATCGACGGCGACGGACCCTTCGTCTTCCACCCGCGTAGCCCGTATGCGACTTTCTGGGTGGTCGACCCCGACACCGGCGACGAAGTGCCGTACGGGCAGCGCGGCCAGGTGATCATGAACCACATCAGCAAAGGGATGTTCCTGCCGAACAATCTGGAGCGCGACAGCGCCATCCGATTACCGGGAATCGACAGCCAAGTGGGTGATTCGCTCAGCGAGGTCCGACCCGTCGCCGCGTTCGAAGGCGAGCCGGTCATCGAAGGTGTCTACTGAGATGACCTCCGAGGCAACCGATCTGATCGTCATCGATGCACTCGGCCCGGACGGGACCTACCGCACCCGTAGCCGAGAACCCGTCACCACCACCGACGGTGTGGCTGTCGCCGAGCTCACTCTTGCGCCGCCGCTGTACATCTCGCGCGCGATCGGTGCTCAACGCACTGTCCGACCGCTGCCCGCCCATGAGCGGGAGACCGCGCTGGCCAAGGCCGCCGACATGTTCACACAAGGTGTGATCGCCGGGCTCGACTTCGATGCCTATACCGATCTGGCCAGCCGGATTTCGGGTGTGCCGACCTCGGTGACCCGGGCCGGGGCGCATGCCGTCGCCGACGGTGTCGCGTCGGCATTCGCTGCGCTGCAGCCGGCCCGGCAGATCCGCGATACCGCGATCGCCGGCGTCGTGC
>CBAAAS010000680.1:0-1776 GCA_964658855.1 uncultured Mycobacterium sp. | reverse complement strand
TCGTTCGCGCCGTCGTACAACATGACGATCAACCTGGTGAACCGGGTGGGCACCGAGCAGGCGCACCGGCTGCTGGAGCAGTCGTTTGCGCAGTATCAGGCGGACCGTTCGGTGGTGAGCCTGGTCCGTGGCGTCGAGCGCGGACAACAGATGCTCGACGAAGTCGCAGCCGAGCTGGGCGGCAAAGATGCGCCGATCCTCGAATATGCGCGACTGCGCGAGCAGATCAGCCAGCGGGAGCGCACGCAGGCACGGGCATCGCGGCTGCAACGCCGGCAAGCCGTCAACGACGCGCTGTCGGCCCTGCGCCGCGGCGACATCATCACGATCACCCACGGACGGCGGGGTGGGCTGGCCGTCGTGCTGGAGGCGGCCCGCGACAGCACCGACCCGCGGCCCTTGGTCCTGACCGAAAACCGTTGGGCGGGAAGGATTTCCTCGGCGGACTATTCCGGCGAGTCGGCCCCGGTCGGGTCGATGACGTTGCCCAAGCGCGTCGAACACCGGCAACCCCGGGTTCGCCGCGACCTGGCGTCGGCGCTGCGTTCGGCCACCGAGGGCCTGTCGGCGCCCGGTGGCCGTCGCGGCAAGGGGACCGAAAGCGGTGACGCCGACCCGGAACTCGCGGCGCTGCGGGAGAAGATGCGTCGCCACCCGGCACACCGCGAATCCGAGCGCGAGACCCGGACGCGGGTCGCCGAACGTTATCTGCGGATCGAACGCGAGAACGCCGCACTGCAGCAGAAGGTCGCCGCCGCCACCAACTCGCTGGCCCGCACCTTCGACCGGATCGTGGGACTGCTCACCGAGCGCGGCTTCATCGCACTTACTGACGGCAGTCCCACCGTGACCGACCACGGCCGGCTACTGGCCCGGATCTACAGCGAGAGCGACCTGCTGGTCGCCGAATGTCTGCGCACCGACGCCTGGACCGGACTCAAGGATGCCGAGTTGGCCGGTGTGATTTCGTCGGTGCTGTTCGAAACGCGCGGCGGCGACGGACCCGGGGCGCCGCGAAACGATCAGATCCCGACGCCCCGGCTCCGGCAAGCGCTGACGCAGACCCGCCATCTGTCGGCCCAATTGCGCGCCGATGAGCATCGCCATCGCATCACGCCGAGTCGCGAACCCGATGACGGATTCGTCGCCGCCATCCACCGGTGGGCCAGCAACGGCGACCTCGTCACCGCCCTGGCCGCCGCCGACTCCGAGGGCACCGGATCGGCGCTGTCGCCCGGGGATTTCGTCCGGTGGTGTCGACAGGTGCTTGACCTACTGGACCAGGTCCGCAACGCCGCTCCCCAACCAGAGCTGAGGGCGACCGCCAAGCGCGCGATCGATGCGATTCGGCGCGGCGTCGTGGCAGTTGACGCCGGGTAGGCTAGCCGAGGTTACGGTTGCTACGGCGATCGACGCGAGGACTGCAATCAGCACTGAGAGGACCGAGGACACGATGAGCGGACCGCAGGGAACCGACCCGACGCAGCCGTGGCAGCCGCCTCAGGGTGAAGGTCAGAAATCCGGCGAGGATCAGACCCAGCAGGCGTCACCCTGGCAGCATCAACCGGGCAGTGACCAGGCGTGGCAGGCCTCCGGCGGCGAGCAGCCGACGGACGCCGCAGTCCTCGCTGGCGAGCGCGTCGCCGGTCGGCGGATGGTGGTGAATCACGTCGTGCAGCGCGAGGCGCGCGAGATCGGGGAGCGACCAGCCGATCATCGCCTGCGCTGCCGGGTTGGCGAAGATGCACACGCCGCGCTCGTCGAGCATGAAGAGCG
>CBAAAS010000679.1:0-1791 GCA_964658855.1 uncultured Mycobacterium sp. | reverse complement strand
AGGATGCGATTCGCTGGGTCGCGTTGGTCGCGTTGGTTGCGATCGGCCTGGGCTTGATTTTTCCGCGGTTCGAGGAGGTGCTGGAGCGGCCGTTCGCTCGCATTCCGCAAAAGCAGATTGCCGCTCGCACCAATGGATTCGGCCTCGGCCTGACGTTGGGTGTGCTGTATGTGCCGTGCGCCGGCCCGGTCCTGGCCGCGATTGTGGTGGCGGGCGCGACGGCGAACATCGGCCTGCCGATCATCATCCTCACCGTGGCGTTCGCCGTGGGCACGGCCGTGCCGCTGTTGTTCTTCGCGCTGGCCGGTCAGCGGGTTGCCGAGCGGGTCAATGCCTTTCGGCGCCATCAGCGTGGGATCCGGATCACCGCCGGGGTTGTGACGATCCTGTTAGCGGTGGCTCTGGTATTCAACCTGCCGGCGGTGCTGCAGCGGGCTGTCCCCGACTACACCCACTCTCTCGAAGACAAGTTGGGTCACAACAAGGATCTTCAAAAGCAACTCGGCGGCATCGTCAACGACCAGAACAAGGATTTGGCGAATTGCTACGACCAGTCGGACAAACTGCAGAGTTGCGGCCAGGCACCCGACCTCAAAGGCATCAACGCGTGGTTCAACACTCCCGCTAACGCGCCGATCGACCTGCATTCGCTGCACGGCAAGGTGGTGCTGATCGACTTCTGGGCGTACTCCTGCATCAACTGCCAGCGCGCCATACCGCACGTTCAAGGCTGGTATCAGGCCTACCGTGACAAGGGTTTTGAGGTCATCGGTGTGCACACCCCCGAATACGCCTTCGAAAAGGTGACCAGCAACGTCGAAAAGGGCGCCGCGGACCTCGGCATCACCTATCCGGTTGCGCTGGACAACAGCTACTCGACGTGGACGAACTACCGAAACCAGTACTGGCCCGCCGAATATCTCATCGATGCCAACGGCACCGTGCGCCACATCAAGTTCGGCGAAGGCGACTACAACGGCACCGAGAAGTTGATCCGCGAGCTGATCAGCAACGCGCACAACGGAGTCGCGCTGCCTCCGGCGGTCGATGCGCCCGACACCACACCGCAGGGCGGACTCACGCCCGAGACCTACTTCGGGGTGGGCAAAGTGGTCAACTACGCCGGCAACGGCACCTACGACGAAGGACGATCGACCTTCTCGTTGCCGCAGAAGCTGCCCGACGATTCCTTCGCCCTGCAGGGACCCTGGCAGTTGGATTACCAGGGCGCGACGGCCGACAGCGACGCGTCGAGCATCGAGCTGAACTACCGGGCCAAGAACGTCTACATCGTCGTGGGTGGCACGGGCAACCTCGTCGTGACGCGAGACGGAAAGACGACCACCGTGCCCGTCGACGGGCCGCCGCAGGCGCACCAGATCGCCGACGGCAAGGACGTCACCCGCGGATCACTGCAGGTCCGCCCCAGTCAGGGTGTGCAGGTGTTTTCCTTCACCTACGGCTGATACCAATCCGTAACACGCCGGGCTCCGAATCACCCAGCATGAACATGTACAGCAAACTCATCCCAGCGACCGGTATGGCGGCGGCAGCCGTCGGTCTGGTCGTAGCCACCTCCGTGCCCGCAGCAGCGGCGCCCAACCTGATCGGCGCTGGTTGCGCGGACTACGCGGCGATGCACGCTGACGGACCCGCGTCCGTCACCGGCATGTCGACGGTCCCCGTCGCGGTGGCGGCATCGAACAACCCCGAGCTGACCACCCTGACCGCGGCGTTGTCGGGCCAGCTCAACCCCAACGTCAACCTGGTCGACACCCTCAACAACGGCCA
>CBAAAS010000678.1:0-1792 GCA_964658855.1 uncultured Mycobacterium sp. | reverse complement strand
GGCGGTCCCGGCTTTGGCGGACCCGGTTCCGGCGGACCCGGTTTCGGTGGCCACGGCTGGGGCGGCCATGGCGGACCCGGCGGACCCGGCTTCGGTGGACGCCACAAGCGAGTGGTAGTCGGCACCGCGGCCTTGCTGCTCGACGGGCCGGCCAATGCCGAGCAGATCGTTCAGCGTGTTTCTGAGGCGACCGACGGCGCGTTTGCGCCGCCGCAGGAGATTGTCGAGCTCGCGATTGGCAAGCTGGCCGGCCGTGGATTCGTGACGGTCAGCGACGGGGTCGCCACCCTGTCCGAACTGGGCCGAAACGTGTTGCAGTGGAAGGGCATCAGCAGCGAGAGCATCCATGCGCGGCTCGCTCAGGCCGGCAAGTTCAAAGACGTCGCCAAGATTCGGTGGGGCCTGTTCGAGCTGGCCGGGCTGGCACGGACGATCCACTGGTCGGGCACCGACGCTCAGAAGGAAAAGCTCGCCGAAGCGCGGGCGAAGGTTCTGACGGCGATCACCGAGGCGAAGCAGTCGCTGCACGGAGCGCTCGCCGAGAGCTGAGGTAACCACATCATCAGCGCGGCCGTGGCTTTCGCCCGGTCGCGCTGATGATTTACTGCCCTTTCGCCGAGTGCAGCTTCTCGGCAAGCCGACGGTTCACCGGATCCGGCAGCAGTTCTGTGACGTCGCCACCCATCATCGCGACTTCTTTGGCCAGTGACGACGACACGAACGAGTACCGCGCGGTGGTCGCCACGAAGAATGTGTCGACGCCGGCGACGTGTTTGTTCATCTGCGCCATCTGCAGCTCGTATTCGAAGTCGGTGCCGGTTCGAAGGCCTTTGACGATGGCCGTCATGCCGCGCGACCTGACAAAATCGACCACCAAACCTTGCCCCGACTCCACCCGCAAGTTGGGCAGGTGAATCGTCGACTCCTCGATCATCGCGATCCGCTCGTCGATGTCGAACATCCCCTTCTTGGCGGGGTTGATCAGGATGGCGACCACCACTTCGTCGAACTGAGCCGCCGCTCGTTCAAAGACGTCGATGTGGCCCAACGTCACCGGATCGAAAGAACCCGGGCATACCGCGCCGCTCATAGCCGAAGACGGTACACGCAGACTCAGAGGCGTTCGGCCAGCTCCAAGCGGGTGTCGCCGTAAATCCGCGGCTGCCAGCAGTCCCAGCCGTCGGGCCAATTCAGCGGTGGACCGCCGGCTGCCCGTTCCACCACTGCGACGCTTCCGTCACGGACCCAGCCATTGACCGCCAGTGCGCTGAGTAGCGCCTCGACTTCGCTTCCGTCGACCTCGTAGGGCGGGTCGGCCAGCACGAGATCAACCGGCGCGGTCGTTCCGGCCGCGAGCACGGCGGCCACCTGCCCGCGTCGCACGGTCGCGCCGGGCAGTCCGATGGCAGCGATGTTGCGTTCGAGCACCGTCACCGCCCGACGATCCGACTCGACGAACAACACCGAGCTCGCTCCGCGCGACAACGCCTCGAGGCCCAATCCGCCTGAGCCGGCATACAGGTCGAGCACCGACAGGCCGGTCAGATCCAGTCGCGCGGTCACGATGTTGAACAACGATTCGCGCACCCGATCGGTCGTCGGGCGGGTTCCGTGCGGCGGGACGGTGATGCGCCGTCCGCCGGCGACACCCCCGACGATGCGGGTCAGGCGAGCACCACCAGCAGATCGCCACCTTCGACCTGCGCTGTGTCCGATACGGCCACGCGCTCCACCGTTCCGTCGGCGGGAGCGGTGATCGGCGCCTCCATCTTCATCGCCTCGATCGTGGCGA
>CBAAAS010000677.1:0-1800 GCA_964658855.1 uncultured Mycobacterium sp. | reverse complement strand
AGGTTGCGACGACGCGAGTGTCCTGGCTCTCGGATCGCTGCTTGCCTCGCCTTCCAGCTCGCGGCCGTGGCGTGTGAGGTTCGCTCCCCGATGACAGTGGCGGGACCGCGCCGGATTCACACCGGCTTCCTACATCGTCGTCGCCTTGCCGGGGAATTATCGCACGTGGCTAGCTCATCAACGATCGAACGCTGTCAGACGGGTCCGCCCCCGGCGCTCAGCGCATCGATGGCCGCGTCGATGTTCGGGACGACCCCAGCGCCGTGCCGGGCGACCAGCTGTCCGAGGGCGCGGGCCAGGTGCGGACCCACCGCGTCGGCAAGGAGCACTTCTTCGCCGATCACAATGCCGCCCACCATGTGTGCGGCCAGCAACCGGCCGTCGCGCGTCACCTCGTAGCGCCAGTCACCGATGTGCAGCCGTGCGGGTTGGGAGGAGAAGATTCCTTTTCGCGCGGCGATGTGAGTCACGCCCGGCACCCCGGCAAAAACGTTGACCACCAACGCGATTCCACCCGGGCCGGCCAGCGCGCCGCTGACCGTGCGGCTCACTCGTTCGGCGTCGAACTCGGCCATCAGTCGTTCATGGCGAGCACGAACGACGGCGCGAGGGTCTCGGCGGTCCCACTACGCCGCACGGCCGTCCCGGCGGCGTAGAACTCCACCGTGTGGAAACCCCAGGCATAGTTCTGGATCGCGAACTGGACCCCGACGACTCCGGATGCCCCGTCGCGCTCCGCCTCGCTTTGCATGCGCGACATCGCCAACTCGCGTGCTTCGTAGTTGCCCTGCGTCCATTGCGGCATCTCGGTGTTGCGGCCCATCTGCCGCAGGGTCTGCAGAAAACCTTGCGCGGCAATGTGAAAGACGCAGTTGCCCATCACGAACGCCACCGGCGCGTAACCCGATCGAAGCAGGGTGGTCAGTTCCTGGCCGGACAGGTGGCTGGAGAAAGCCTGACCGTTGGTGCGCCGGAACGACCCGGGTTTGGGGGTGTAACGGACCGCTGTGCCGACGGCGATGAACTCCAGGTGCTCCGCCTCGGCGCCGTGCTGACGCCATTCCAGGCGCACACCGACGACACCGTCGGCCCCCAGCGCGTCGGCTTCGGCCTGCATGCGGGCCATGGCATTCCAGCGCGCCCGATACGTCGCCTCGGTGAGCACCGGTAGCTCGGATTGCTGCCGGATGCCGGTGAATTGGTAGCCCACGTGGTAGACCGAGACCCCCATCACGAGGTCGAGCGGCTCGAAGCCTGCCCCGTGCAGAAGTGCGAATTCGTTGATGGACAGATCGGACGTGAAGACCTTGTCGGCGTGCGACAGCCGTTCGCTGGCAACAGGGTCGAGGGGAGTAGACATCGAGGAATCATGACACCGATCGGACTGTCGGTGCACTTGTTCAGTCCAAGCGGTACCGAATCAAGCGTGAACTGTTCGCGACAACAGCCACCGACGACGCGTTGTGCAGGATCGCGGCCAGCACGGGTGACAGTGCGCCGCCGGCCCCGATCAGCAGCCCGGCGGCGTTGACGGCGATCGACATGCCGTAGTTCTGCTGGATGACATCCACGGCGCGGGCGCCCAGATCACGGACGTCGAGCAGGCGTCGCAAGTCGTCGTTGGCCAGCGCGACGTCGGCGGTCTCGACGGCGACGTCGGTGCCGGCCAAGCCCATCGCGATGCCGATGTTGGCCGCTGCCAGCGCTGGTGCGTCGTTGATGCCGTCGCCGACCATCCCGACGATGTAGCCCTCGTCCTGGAGCTTGCGGACCACTTCGAGCTTGTCCTCAGGCAGCACC
>CBAAAS010000676.1:0-1808 GCA_964658855.1 uncultured Mycobacterium sp. | reverse complement strand
GGGCGGTTCCGTCAGAACCTGCTCGGTAAGCGTGTCGACTACTCGGGCCGTTCGGTCATCGTGGTCGGCCCGCAGCTCAAGCTGCACCAGTGTGGTCTGCCCAAGCTGATGGCTCTCGAGCTGTTCAAGCCGTTCGTGATGAAGCGGCTGGTCGACCTCAACCACGCGCAGAACATCAAGAGTGCCAAGCGCATGGTCGAGCGTCAGCGTCCGCAGGTGTGGGATGTCCTCGAAGAGGTCATTGCCGAGCACCCAGTGCTGCTGAACCGGGCACCGACTCTGCACCGGTTGGGTATTCAGGCTTTCGAGCCACAGCTGGTGGAGGGCAAGGCTATTCAGCTGCACCCGTTGGTGTGTGAGGCGTTCAACGCCGACTTCGACGGTGACCAGATGGCCGTGCACTTGCCGCTGAGTGCCGAGGCGCAGGCCGAGGCTCGCATCCTGATGCTGTCGTCGAACAACATCCTGTCGCCGGCCTCGGGTCGCCCGCTGGCCATGCCGCGACTGGACATGGTGACCGGGCTGTTCTTCCTGACCACCGAGATCCCCGGTGACATAGGCCAATACACGCCGCCCGCGAAGGATCAGCCGGAGTCCGGGGTGTATTCCTCGCCGTCCGAGGCCATCATGGCGCTGGACCGCGGCGCTCTGAGCGTGCGCTCCAAGATCAAGATTCGGCTGACGCAGTTGCGTCCGCCGGCCGAGATCGAGGCCGAACGGTTCGGGCAGAACGGTTGGCAGCCAGGCGATGCCTGGATCGCCGAGACGACGCTGGGCCGGGTGATCTTCAACGAGCTGTTGCCTGTCGGCTACGCGTTCGTGGACAAGCAGATGCACAAGAAGGTGCAGGCTGCGATCATCAACGATCTGGCCGAGCGCTACCCGATGATCGTGGTCGCGCAGACCGTCGACAAGCTCAAGGACGCTGGCTTCCACTGGGCCACGCGTTCGGGTGTCACCGTGTCGATGGCAGACGTGCTGGTGCCGCCGAACAAGGCCGAGATTCTGGACGCCTACGAAGGTCGCGCCGACAAGGTCGAAAAGCAGTTCCAGCGTGGTGCTTTGAACAAGGACGAGCGCAACGAGGCCTTGGTGGAGATCTGGAAGGAAGCCACCGACGAGGTTGGTGAAGCTCTTCGCGATCACTACCCGCCGGACAACCCGATCATCACGATCGTCGAATCGGGCGCCACGGGTAACTTCACCCAGACGCGAACGCTGGCCGGCATGAAGGGCCTGGTGACCAACCCCAAGGGTGAGTTCATCCCGCGCCCGATCAAGTCGTCGTTCCGTGAAGGCCTGACGGTGTTGGAGTACTTCATCAACACCCACGGCGCGCGGAAGGGTCTGGCGGACACCGCATTGCGTACCGCTGACTCGGGTTACCTGACCCGTCGTCTGGTCGACGTGAGTCAGGACGTCATCGTCCGCGAGCACGACTGCGGGACCGAGCGCGGCATCATGGTCGAGTTGGCCGAGCGCCAGCCCGACGGCACGCTGATCCGCGATCCGCACATCGAAACCTCCGCGTACGCGCGGACTTTGGGTGCTGACGCGACCGACGAGGCGGGCAACGTCGTTGCCGCTCGTGGCGTGGACCTGGGTGACCCGCAGATCGACGCGCTGTTGGCGGCCGGCATCACGCAGATCAAGGTCCGTTCCGTGCTGACCTGCACCACCGGCACCGGCGTCTGCGCGACCTGCTACGGGCGTTCCATGGCCACCGGCAAGCTGGTCGACATCGGTGAGGCGGTCGGCATCGTGGCCGCGCAGTCCATCGGTGAGCCCGGCACGCAGCTGACCATGCG
>CBAAAS010000675.1:0-1812 GCA_964658855.1 uncultured Mycobacterium sp. | reverse complement strand
GCACGCAACGAAGCGGTGCCGCTCGAGACCATGCGCCAGGGAATGCCTTGGGATTGGGTCACTTTCGAGGAGTTCCTGGGAAGCGTGTCACGCACGCCCAAGGGTATAAACGTCATGTCGTTCGTGCCACTTGCTCCGCTCTACGGATACGTCGTCGGCATCGACACGGCGAAGGAACGTCGCTGCACCGACGAAGAACTCGAGCGCATGTGCGACCTGCTCATCGAGGGGATGCGGGTGGGCGGCTGCGGATTCAGTGCGCAGATCCTCGGAGACATCGGCAATGTCCAGCTCGACCACGACGGCACACCGATGGTCACCGACATGATGACCGAGCGGGAGGTGGGCGCCTTCAGTCGTGCGATGGGGTCACTCGGGCGCGGCGTCGCACAGATGACCGGCCAGTTGGAGACCGCCGCCTTCATGGCGCGAGAGAGTGGCCGACCCATCATCTGGAACGCCTTGCTCGCCGACGGCGCGCTCAATCAACATGGCGGACAGCAGCTCTCACATGGTGACGCCCTGAAGCGGCTGGTCGAATTGAACGAGCAGGAGGGCTTACGCGTCTTTGCGCAGGCGCTCACCACGAACTTCGCCTCGGAGTTCACCTTCGAGGACTACAACCTCTCGGATGGGATTCCGGCCTGGCGCGAGGCCACGGTCGGCACGGTCGAAGAAAAACGGATCAAGCTCGCCGACCCAGAACGCAGGGTCGCGCTGAAGGAGATCCACGACGTGCGCGGTGGCCTGTTCGGCGCCGGGTATCCGCTGACCGACATCAAGGTCCACTGGATCTCCAGCGACGCGCCGGACGCCCGACGCCTGAAAGACACCTACGAGGGATACACAGTCGGCGAGATCGCCGAGCGGGAGGGCAAGCACCAGCTCGATGCATTCCTTGACGTCGCCGTTGCCGGTGCCCTACGGGTGGGTTTCGCTACGCCGCTGCTCGTCACGCCGACGGCATCGATGAAGGAGATCGCCAACGGATCCGTTTCGCTTCCCGGCGTGAGCGATGGCGGCGCGCACACCAAGTTCGTGACGACGGCTCGCTACGCCACCGAGATGCTCGGTCTGTGGGTGCGAGAGCACAACATCATGTCCCGCGAGCAGGCGCATTGGAGATTGTCCGCCTACCCCGCACAGGCCGCGGGACTCAAAGGCCGAGGATTTCTCGCCGAAGGCGTGCCCGCTGACGTCATCGTCTACGACCCGTTGACCGTGGACAGCCTCCCCGCCGAGCGACGGTGGGACTACCCGGCCGGAGAGTGGCGGCTGGTTCAGAAGGCGGTCGGCTACGACCGGATCATCGTGAACGGTCAGACGACCTTCATCGACGGCGAGTGCACCGAGGCGACCCCTGGCCGGCTGCTGCTGCACGGAACGGACTGAGGACATCGCCATGGTCAACGACGACATCGCCACGATCTTCGATGCGGACAACCACTACTGGGAGTCCAGCGACGCCTTTACCCGTCACCGCGATCCTCGCTTCCTCGAGCGTGGACTCCGACTCGCCGAGGTGGACGGGAAGCTCAAGTACTTCATCGGCGACCGACTACACCCGATCCTGCCCGGTCCCGGCGACAAGCATGCCCGGCCGCGCCCGGGCGCCTTGTTCGATTACTTCGCCGGAAAGACCGATAAGGGTGCGGTTGGTGACGAGCTCACCTGCGAGGACCCGGCTGAGCACCCCGAGTGGTTCAACCGCGATGCCCGGCTCAAGGTGATGGACGAGCAGGGCGTCGAGGCGGCCTGGCTGTTCCCCTCCCACGGGGTGTGCATCGAAGGCCCGATGCAGCCAGACATCGA
>CBAAAS010000674.1:0-1816 GCA_964658855.1 uncultured Mycobacterium sp. | reverse complement strand
GAGGAAGCCCAGGCGTCCGCCGAAAACGCGCTCGGACTGCCGACGCTGTACGCATCTGGTCGCGCGGGCATCGCCAGCACCACGGAGCCGGCCAACGGCGAGAACCCCGTGGGCGAGAACCTCGACCCGCTGTTCGACGTACTGCTCGAGCACATCCCGCCGCCGCAGGGTGACCCCGAAGCCCCGCTGCAGGCGCTGGTGACCAACCTCGACGCGTCGGCCTTCCTCGGCCGGCTGGCGCTGATCCGGATCTACAAGGGCCGGATCAAAAAGGGTCAGCAGGTGGCCTGGATGCGCGAGGTGGACGGCCATCCCGTCATCACCAACGCCAAGATCACCGAATTGCTGGTTACCGAAGGTGTCGAACGTTCGTCCACCGACGAGGCGATCGCGGGTGACATCGTCGCCGTGGCGGGGCTGCCGGAAATCATGATCGGCGACACGCTGGCCGACACCGAGCATGCCCACGCGCTGCCGCGTATCACCGTTGACGAGCCCGCTATCTCGGTGACGATCGGCACCAACACCTCTCCACTGGCCGGCAAGGTGTCGGGGCACAAACTGACCGCCCGCATGGTGAAGAACCGCCTCGACTCCGAACTCGTCGGCAACGTGTCAATCAAGGTCGTCGACATCGACCGGCCGGACGCGTGGGAGGTGCAGGGCCGAGGCGAGCTGGCGCTTGCAGTGCTCGTCGAGCAAATGCGCCGCGAAGGCTTCGAGCTCACCGTCGGTAAGCCGCAGGTGGTCACCCGGACCGTCGACGGCAAGCTGCACGAGCCGTTTGAGGCGATGACCATCGACTGCCCCGACGAGTTCGTCGGCGCGATCACCCAGCTGATGGCCGGCCGCAAGGGCCGCATGGAAGAGATGGCCAATCACGCCGCGGGCTGGGTGCGAATGGACTTCATCGTGCCGAGCCGTGGCCTGATCGGCTTCCGCACCGACTTCCTCACCCTCACGCGCGGCACCGGCATCGCCAACGCCGTCTTCGACGGCTACCGGCCGTGGGCCGGCGAGATCCGGGCCCGCCACACCGGGTCGCTGGTCTCGGACCGAACCGGCAAGATCACGCCGTTCGCCTTGACCCAACTGTCCGATCGTGGGCAGTTCTTCGTCGAACCCGGCGACGACACCTACGAGGGCCAGGTCGTCGGGATCAACCCGCGCGCCGAGGACCTCGACATCAATGCGACCCGCGAGAAGAAGCTGACCAATATGCGCTCGTCGACGGCCGATGTCTTCGAGACACTCGCCCGTCCGCTGGAATTGGGCCTTGAGCAGGCGATGGAGTTCTGCGCCGACGACGAATGCGTCGAGGTGACGCCGGAGATCGTCCGAGTCCGCAAGAACGAGCTGGACGCCACTACCCGTGGGCGCAGCAAGGCCCGGGCGAAGGCCCGCGGCTAGCGCGTCGCATTGAGCGTCGAATCCGATAGCGGCCCCGATACCCTGTGGGGCGTGCCGAAACCCGCCCGCCGCGCTTATGCGACCACCGGCCTGCTGGTTTCGCTTCTGGTGTTCGTCGCTTGCTCCGTCAGCCCACCGCCGGCACCGCAGAGCACCGAGACCTCGCGGAGCACCGCACCGCCGCCGCAGCGCAGGACGCAGATCATCGTGGGCATCGACTCGATCGGTGCCGGGTTCAACCCGCATCTGCTGTCCGACCTGTCCGCGGTGAACGCCGCGGTCAGTGCGCTGGTGTTACCCAGCGCCTTTCGTCCGGTAGCCGATCCGAACACGCCGACGGGATCGCGCTGGGAGCTGGACCCGACGCTGTTGAAGTCCGCCGAGGTGACCAGCGAAAACCCGTTCA
>CBAAAS010000673.1:0-1822 GCA_964658855.1 uncultured Mycobacterium sp. | reverse complement strand
TGCTGGGCTGTACGCACTATCCGCTGCTGTCCGGGCTGATCCAGCTGGCGATGGGCGACGCGGTCACGCTCGTTTCCAGCGCCGAGGAGACGGCGAAGGAATTGTTACGCGTGCTGACTGAGCGCGATCTTTTGCATCCCCACCCGGAGCGCCCGGCGGCCGGTTCGCCGCTTCGCGTCTTCGAGGCCACCGGGGATCCGGAGGCGTTCCTCGCCCTCGCGGCGCGGTTTCTGGGTCCGGCGATTACCGGCGTCGAGCCGGTCCACCGTCACATCGCCGCATCCGGCTGACCTTACTCAGCAGTAAACCGCGGATGTTTTCAACAACATGACGTTGGGCATGGCACAGTGGTGAGCGTGCGAATTACCGTGCTGGGCTGCTCCGGGAGCGTCGTCGGCCCGGACTCGCCGGCATCGGGTTACCTACTGCGGGCTGACGACACTCCGCCGCTGGTCATCGACTTCGGCGGGGGCGTGCTCGGTGCGCTGCAGCGGCATGCCGATCCAGGGTCGGTCCATGTCTTACTTTCGCACCTGCATGCCGATCACTGCCTCGATGTGCCCGGCCTCTTCGTGTGGCGCCGCTACCACCCGTCGCCGCCCACCGGCAAAGCCTTGCTGTACGGACCGAGCGACACCTGGTCTCGGCTCGGCGCCGCGTCATCGCCGTACGGTGGCGAGATCGACGATTGCTCCGACATTTTCGACGTGCACCACTGGGTCGACGGTGAGGCCGTGACGATCGGCGCGGTCGACGTCACGCCCAGGCTGGTGTGCCACCCGACCGAGTCCTACGGCATGCGCGTCACCAACGCCGCCGGCGCCACATTCGTCTACAGCGGTGACACCGGCTACTGCGACGCGGTGATCGACCTGGCCCGCGGCGCCGATGTCTTCCTGTGCGAGGCGTCCTGGACACACTCGCCCGACCGTCCGCCCAACCTGCACCTGTCCGGCACCGAGGCCGGGCGCATCGCGACCGCGGCCGGGGTGGGGGAGTTGCTGTTGACGCACATCCCGCCGTGGACCGCGCGCGAGGACGTGATCAGCGAGGCCAAGGCCGAATTCGACGGCCCCGTGCATGCAGTGGTGTGCGGCGAGACATTCAACGTCGGGCGCTCCTGATCGTTTGACCCCGCAAGGCTAAAGTTGGCGGCGTGTCAAAACGAGAAGACGGCCGCCTGGACGACGAACTTCGACCGGTCGTCATCACCCGCGGATTCACCGCCCACCCGGCAGGTTCGGTGGTTATCGAATTCGGCCAGACCAAAGTCCTGTGCACCGCAAGCGTCACCGAAGGCGTGCCCCGCTGGCGTAAAGGCTCCGGCCTGGGCTGGCTGACCGCCGAGTACGCGATGCTGCCGTCGGCCACCCACACTCGTGGCGACCGCGAGTCGGTCAAGGGTCGGCCGTCCGGGCGCACCCAGGAGATCAGCCGGCTGGTCGGCAGGTCACTGCGGGCCTGCATCGATCTGGCGGCGTTGGGGGAGAACACGATTGCCATCGACTGCGATGTGCTGCAGGCCGACGGTGGTACCCGCACCGCCGCTATCACCGGTGCTTACGTCGCCCTGGCCGACGCGGTGACCTACCTGTCGGCGGCGGGCAGGCTGTCGGATCCGCGGCCGCTGTCCTGTGCGATCGCCGCCATCAGCGTGGGCGTCGTCGACGGTCGGGTGCGCGTCGACCTGCCTTACGAGGAAGACTCCCGCGCCGAGGTCGACATGAACGTGGTGGCCACCGACACCGGCACGCTGGTCGAGGTGCAGGGCACCGGCGAGGGCGCTACCTTCCCGCGCTCGACGCTCACGAAATTGCTCGAT
>CBAAAS010000672.1:0-1833 GCA_964658855.1 uncultured Mycobacterium sp. | reverse complement strand
GAGCCGTTCGAGGCAATGATCGTCTTCGTCCGCACCAAGCAGGCCACTGAAGAGGTCGCCGAAAAGCTGCGCGCCCGCGGGTTTTCCGCATCGGCCATCAACGGTGACATCCCGCAGGCAGTACGTGAGCGGACCATCGCCGCCCTCAAAAGAGGTGGCGGCAATGGCATCGACATCCTGGTCGCCACCGACGTCGCCGCTCGCGGGCTGGACGTCGAGCGGATATCCCACGTGCTCAACTACGACATCCCGCACGACAACGAGTCCTACGTGCACCGGATCGGACGTACCGGCCGGGCGGGGCGGTCGGGCTCAGCGCTGTTGTTCGTCTCGCCGCGAGAGCGTCACCTGCTCAAGTCGATTGAGAAGGCGACCCGGCAGAAGCTCGTCGAAGCGCAACTGCCGAGCGTCGACGACGTCAACGCCCAACGGGTGGCGAAGTTCGCCGATTCGATCACCAACAGCCTCGGCGCACCCGGTCTCGAGTTGTTCCGCCGTCTGGTCACGGATTACGAACGCGAGCACGACGTTCCGATGGCCGATATCGCCGCGGCGCTGGCGGCGCAACTTCGTGACGGCGAGGCTTTCCTGCTGGCGCCCGAGCCGCCGCCCGAACGACGGACCCGGGAATACCAGGACCGGCCCGACAAACCTGCCCGCGGCCCCGGCGATGGCCCGAGGAAGGGGCTCGCCACTTACCGCATCGCGGTCGGTAAACGGCACAAGGTCGGACCGGGCTCGATCGTCGGCGCCATCGCCAACGAAGGCGGCTTGCACCGCAGCGATTTCGGCCACATCACGATCAAGCCGGATTTCTCGCTGGTGGAACTGCCGGTCAAGATGTCCCGTGAGACGCTGAAAGCACTTGAGAAGACCCGTATTTCCGGCGTGCTGATCAACCTGCAGCCCGACCACGCTCCGGACAAGAACCGCCGCGGCGGTCATGGCGCACCGCGGCGGGACCGCAAAGGATGACCCAGGCCGACACATCGGCCCAAGGCGGACTCGAACAGGTAGCCGGCCCGGACCGGGTCGCGTCGTTGACCGGCATCCGTGCCGTTGCAGCACTTCTCGTGGTGGCCACGCACGCCGCGTACACCACCGGCAAATACATCGAGGGCTATTTCGGCCTGTTTGTCTCCCGGATGGAGATGGGCGTCCCGATCTTTTTTGCGCTGTCCGGATTCCTGTTGTTCCGGCCTTGGGTGAAATCGGCGGCGACAAACGGTCCGTCACCGTCGATCCGGCGCTACGCCTGGCACCGCGTGCGGCGGATCATGCCGGCCTACGTCGTCACGGTGCTGACCGCATACGTCATCTACCACTTCCGGCATGCCGGGCCGAATTTCGGTCACACCTGGTTTGGGTTGTTCCGCAATCTCACGCTGACCCAGATCTACACCTTCAACTACATGAGGGGATATCTCCATCAGGGTTTGACCCAGATGTGGAGCCTGGCGGTGGAAGCCTCGTTCTACGTGCTACTGCCGCTGCTGGCCTATCTGCTGGTGGTGGTGCTGTGCCGCCGGCAATGGCGCCCGAAGTTGCTGCTGGTCGGCATCGCCGCCCTGGCGCTGATTACGCCGGCGTGGCTGGTCGGGGTACACCTCACCACCTCGATCCCCAATGGGGCCCGGTTGTGGCTGCCCACCTACCTGATCTGGTTTCTGGCGGGCATGAGTCTGACTGTGCTGCAACGGATGGGCGCACGGTGTTACGCCTTCGTAGCTTTGCCGCTCGCAGCGGTCTGCTATTTGATCGCGTCCACGCCGATCGCCGGAGATCCGACGACATCGCCGCTCGGCCTCTCCCAAGCGCTGTACAAAGCGGTGT
>CBAAAS010000671.1:0-1834 GCA_964658855.1 uncultured Mycobacterium sp. | reverse complement strand
TGATCACCAACACCGACCCGGAGGCTCCAAAGCACAAGAGCCTGACCATGTTTCTGGTACCCCTGGATTCGGCGGGCATCGACATCCAGGGAATCCGAACGGTGGACGGAGACCGCACGAACATCGTCTACTACAGCGATGTACGCGTCGACGACAAATACCGGCTCGGCGAGGTCAACGCGGGCTGGACGGTCCTGCGTGAGCCGCTGAACACCGAGCATGGTGCCGTCGCCGCCGCATCCGACGGGTTGCAGGACGTCTCGATCATGATGCACCAGGCCGGGTTCATGGCGCATGCGCTGGACAAGGCCGCCGCCGCAGTGGCGATGCAGGACCCTAACGGTCACCGGCCCGTCGACGACGCGTCAGTGGCATACCGGTTGGGCCGCAACACCGCTCGAATCGAGGCGGCACTGAGCGCGCCCAGCATTTTCGGCCGGGTGGCGATCGCACAGACCATGCGGGACGTGTCACCGGAGTTGATGGACCTCCTCGGCACTGCATCGACGCTGCCGTTGGGCACCGACGGTGCGGCCGATGACGGCGCGTCGGAGTACGTGTACCGCTTCGCCCCGCTGGTCGGGATCTACGGTGGCACGCTCGAGGTGTTCCGCAACATGATCGCGCAATACACCCTCGGTTTGGGCAAGCCCAATTACGCAGCACCGAAGAAGGTTTCGTAGCGAGCGGGCTACCTCGCAGCAAACCTCACCGGGAGTGCGGTGGGCGAGCGGAAGGGCTGGCCATAGATGTGCGGATCGTCATCGGTGACAAGCTCGATATCGGTCACTCGACTCAGCAGGCATTCCAAGGCGACTCGCGTCTCCATGCGTGCGAGGTGCAGGCCCAAGCAGGTGTGCTCGCCGGCGGCGAACGAGATGTGCGGCACCTGACTGCGGAGAATGTCGAATTCCTCCGGACGTGGCCAGCGGTGGTGGTCGCGATTGGCCGAGCCGATACACAGGTCGACCGCTGATCGAGCGGGAATCGCGACCCCTTGCAGCACAGTGTCTTCGGTCGTGAATCGCTGCACGGTGGTCAAAGGTGTTTCGAAGCGAAGAGCTTCTTCGATCGCCGGCGCGATCAGCGCGTGATCGGCCTGGACCGCAGCGAACTGCTCGGGATGAGTGAGTAACAGGAACAACAGGTTGCCCGAGGAGCGGTACGTGGTTTCCAGTCCGGCAGGAAGCAACAACCGCAGAAATGAGTAAATCGCCTCGTCGCTGAGCCTTTCGCCGTCGATTTCCGCGGTGACGAGATCGCCGATGATGTCTTCGGTCGGTTTTGCCCTGCGCTTTTCGATCTGCGCCAGGAAGTAATCTTTCAGGGCGGCGGAGGCCTCGAACGCACGCTGGTATTTGACGGTGTAATTGATCAGCTCGACCGCGCGCCGGCGGAAAGTCGGCAGATCCTCGGCGGGCAGGCCCAGCAGCTTCGCGATGACCCGCGTCGGGAACTCGAAGGTGAAATCGCGGACCAGGTCTGCATTCCCGGCGTCGACGAATTCGTCGATCAGCGCGTCGCAGATCGGCCGCACGACCTCGGGTTCCCAACGCGCGAGCGCCCTGGACTTGAAAGCCGCGGACACCAGGTTGCGGTGTGCGCGATGCTTCTTGCCTTCCATCGCCAAAATAGAAGGGCCGATGAACAGGCCGATCGTATTGTCGTAATAGGTCGAGCTGAAAGTGTGGGCGTCCCGGAACGCGGTGTTCACCGCCTCGAACGACAGGGCGGCAAAGGATTTTTTGGGACGCAGCGATTCGGGGGTCTTCGAATAGTCGACGACCGTCCCAGGGAAGACCCCTGCGCCGTCGCGTTTCTGGGCGAAGTACGG
>CBAAAS010000670.1:0-1836 GCA_964658855.1 uncultured Mycobacterium sp. | reverse complement strand
CTCTGAAAAATCCCTTCCGCCAGGCGGATTCATCCCGTTGTCCCGAACCCAGCCCGCATTGGACCTCGACGCGCTGATCGGCGGCTTCAAACCGCTGTTCCGTGCACTGGATCCGCAGAAGGTCAACACCATCGCCTCGTCGATCATCACGGTCTTCCAAGGCGAAGGCGGAACGATCAACGACATCCTCGACCAGACCGCACAGCTGACCGATCGGCTGGCCGAAAGCGATCAGACGATCGGTAACGTGATTCACAACCTGAACACCGTGCTGGACACCACCGCGCGCCACCACGACCAGCTCGACACGACCATCGACAAATTCGAAGGGCTGATCACCGGCCTGAAAGACCGAGCCGACCCGCTGGCCGACGGAATCGCACACATCAGCAATGCTGCCGGAACAATCGCCGACCTGCTGGCCGACAACCGGGCACTGCTGCGCGGCACCGTGACCCACTTGGAAGCGCTCGCCGGCCCACTCAACGATCAGCGCGACCGGATCGGCGATCTGGTGGGCAAGGTGCCCGCCGCGTTCAACATCATCGGGCGCGCCAGCGGGATCTACGGCGACTTCTTCAACTTCTACCTCTGCGACCTGTCGCTCAAGGTCAACGGGCTGCAACCCGGCGGACCCGTCCGCTCGGTCAAGGTGCTCCAGCAGCCGTCCGGCAGGTGCACCCTGCAATGAGAACGCTGCAGCCCGCCAACCGGGTCCGCGTCGGCACGTTGGCCATCGCCATCGTGGTCCTCGTCGTCGGTGTGGGACAGAGTTTCGGCAGTCTGCCCGTGCTATTCGCGACGGCGAGCTACTACGCGCAGTTCACCGACTCCGCCGGCATCAGCAAAGGCGACAAGGTGCGCATCGTCGGCCTGGATGTCGGTTCCGTGCAGGACATGTCGATCGACGGCGATCACATCCTGATGAAGTTCACCACCGGGACGCACACCATCGGCACCGAGAGTCGGGTGGCGATCCGCACCGATACGCTGCTGGGCAAGAAGGTGCTCGAAATCGAGCCGCGTGGCGCCAAGCGAATGCGCCCGAACGACGTGCTGCCACTAGGGCAGAGCACCACTCCCTACCAGGTGTACGACGCATTCTTCGATGTCACCAAGGCCGCCGCCGGGTGGAACATCGATACGGTCAAGGAATCGCTGAATGTGCTGTCGCACACTATCAATCAGACATATCCGCACCTGAGCTCAGCCCTCGACGGGGTGGCGAAGTTCTCCGACATCATCGGTAAACGCGACGACGAACTCAAACACCTGCTGGGTGAGGCCAGAAAAGTGGCCGGAATTCTCGGTGATCGCAGCAAGCCGATCAACGCACTGCTACGCAACACCCAGACGGTGCTCGGGGCGTTCAATGAACGTGGCAAAGCCATTGCGGCATTGCTCACCAACGTGTCAGCGTTCTCAGCGCAGATTCAGGGCCTGATCAAGGACAACCCGAACTTGCACCATCTGCTCGAGCAGTTGCGGGGCGTCACCGATGTTCTGACCGAACACAAGAACGACCTTGCATCCGTGCTGAAGACGCTGCGTAACTACACCGCGGCGCTCAGCGAGGCAGTCGGCTCGGGACCGTACTTCAAAGTCATGATCGGCAACCTGTTGCCGTATCAGATCCTTCAGCCGTGGGTCGATGCGGCGTTCAAGAAGCGTGGCGTCGATCCGGAGAACTTCTGGCGCAGTGCGGGACTGCCCGCTTTCCGATACCCGGACCCGAATGGCACCCGGTTCGCCAACGGTGCGCCGCCGCCGGCGCCGCCCGTGCTCGAGGGCACCCCGGATCATCCCGGTCCGGCCGTCGCACCCGGATCGCCGTGC
>CBAAAS010000669.1:0-1845 GCA_964658855.1 uncultured Mycobacterium sp. | reverse complement strand
TCACGTGTACTCCGGCCCCGCCGTAGACCTCCGGCGGATACTCCCGAGTCATCATTGCCACGCGCATACTCGGCACCGTAGTAGTCGCCGGGGAACCCCGCAGGTGCCGACCCCTCGCCGACATGTGAGCCTTGTCTCGTCGACAAAAATCAAAATTATTGATGGACAGTCGCTCAGCGTGGGTATTCATCCGCGTGATCTGGCAGGGGTTCGCCGCGGCCGTTAGGTTTGACGCATGAGGGAAGCACCGCACGTGCTGGGCATTGTGCTGGCCGGAGGTGAGGGCAAGCGGCTGTATCCGCTGACCGCCGACCGCGCCAAGCCCGCCGTTCCCTTCGGCGGCGCGTATCGACTCATCGACTTCGTGCTGTCCAACCTCGTCAACGCCCGTTATCTGCGGATCTGCGTTCTCACGCAGTACAAGTCGCATTCGCTGGACCGTCATATCTCGCAGAACTGGCGGTTGTCGGGTCTGGCCGGTGAGTACATCACCCCGGTTCCGGCCCAGCAGCGGCTCGGCCCGCGCTGGTACACCGGCTCGGCGGACGCGATCTACCAATCGCTCAACCTGATTTATGACGAGGATCCGGACTACATCGTGGTTTTCGGCGCCGACCACGTCTACCGGATGGACCCCGAGCAGATGCTGGACTTCCACGTCGAGAGCGGCGCCGGCGCCACGGTGGCCGGGATTCGGGTGCCGCGCGCGGAGGCGAGTGCGTTCGGCTGCATCGACGCGGACGAGTCCGGGCGTATCCGCAGCTTCATCGAGAAGCCGGTCGACCCGCCGGGTACGCCCGACGATCCGGAAGCCACCTTCGTGTCGATGGGGAACTACATCTTCACCACCAAGGTGCTGATCGACGCGATCCGGGCCGACGCCGACGAAGACAATTCCGATCACGACATGGGCGGCGACATCATCCCGCGGCTGGTGTCCGACGGCCGGGCCGCGGTCTACGACTTCAACGACAACGACGTGCCCGGCGCCACCGACCGCGACCGCGGTTACTGGCGCGACGTCGGGACGCTGGACGCGTTCTACGACGCCCACATGGATCTGGTGTCGGTGCACCCGGTGTTCAACCTCTACAACAGGCGCTGGCCGATTCTCGGTGCATCGGAGAACCTGGCGCCGGCCAAGTTCGTCAACGGCGGCTCGGCGCAAGAGTCAGTCGTCGGTGCAGGCAGCATCATCTCCGCTGCGTCGGTGCGCAACTCGGTGCTGTCGTCCAATGTCGTCATCGACGACGGCGCGATCGTGGAGGGCAGCGTGATCATGCCGGGTGCGCGGGTCGGCCGCGGCGCGGTGGTCCGCCACGCGATCCTGGACAAGAACGTCGTCGTCGGACCTGGCGAGATGGTCGGGGTGGACCTCGAGAAGGATCGCGAGCGCTTCGCGATCAGCGCCGGCGGCGTTGTCGCCGTGGGCAAGGGCATCTGGATCTAGCGCGTCACCACGGCCGCGAAACAGAAGCCAGGGTTGCCGGCCGGTCAATTCCGCGGCCGCTGCTTCTGTTTCGCGACGCGATCCACCACCCGCGTCACCACACGTAGGGCAGCAGCCGGTAGCGCACCTTTTCGGTGTATTCGCGGTAGCCACTGAGTTCCTGCGTCAACAGCTCTTCCTCGTCGCGAATGCGGAGCACGAGCACGAGCATGCCGGGGATCAGCAGGAAGAATCCCCAATACGAGCCGAGCGCCAGGGGGATCCCGAGCATCAGCACCACGTTTCCGGTGTACATCGGATGGCGCACCAGCCCGTACAACCCGGTGGAGACTAGTTGCTGGCCCGATTCGACCCTGACATTGGCTGCCGCATAACTATTTTGGATGATCACCAGC
>CBAAAS010000668.1:0-1860 GCA_964658855.1 uncultured Mycobacterium sp. | reverse complement strand
CAGCCGAATGCTCTGCCAATTGAGCTACAGGGGACTGCTAGGTGTCCGCGAACACGTCGGCGCGGAACGAGTGAGACTCTAGCGTACCGGCGTTCGCACGCCCAACCAGACCGACCACCCGCCGGGGGGCGGATGTTGGTCGGTATGGGGCAGGATGGATGCACACCCACCAAACCTCGAAAGGGACCGTTTTGATCCGCTACGTCGTCGTGATGGGACTGGGCTATGTGTTGGGCACAAAGGCCGGTCGCCGTCGGTACGAGCAGATCGTCGGTACCTACCGCGCACTGACCGGCAGCCCCGCTGCCAAGTCGATGATCGACGCCGGCCGACGCAAGGTCGCGAATCGCGTCTCGCCGGATGCGCGGATGGTGACGCTGACCGAGATCGACGACGCGACCAGCGTGATCGAGCGCGAGCAGTCCCACTGACGATCGCAAGCGCGGCGGGTCGTCGGCATATTCCCCGGCGTTAAGCCGTGAGATCGTCGCCGCTGGCCTGCTCGAGCAAGCTACGCCGGTAGGCCTCCATCGCGACCAGATCGCCGAACAGCGCGTGATATTCGTCGCCCTGCTCCACCGGCGACATTCGCTGCAGCTTCGACTTCACCTCCGCGATCTGTCGGCCGACCCAGACCTCCTGTAGCCGGGCCAACACACCGGCGATGTAGCGCGGCAGCCTATCGTCGTCCTCGACCCGGATGGCCTCGACGCCGAGCTCGTTGACCAGACCGGCAGCGGCGGGTGACAGCGCCTTCTGGCGTACCGAGTCGAGCCATTCGCCCCCGCCTACCCCGCTCGCGGCGCCACCGGCCGCTTCGATCGCGGTCCACACCGCGGCGTACCCGGGATGGGTGAAGCTTTCGACGGTGAGCGCGTCGAACACCGGTCCGGCCAGTGCGGGGTACTGCAGCGCCGATTTGAGCCCCTCGCGCTGCGGCCACAGCGTGGGGTCCTTGGGGTTGGGACGGGGCACGGCCGGTTTTGCGGCCGCGTCGGCCTCGGCGTTGGTGGGACGACGGGGCCGGCTGCGGCCTTGTGCCGTCGGGTTTTTCGCCTCTTCGCGCGCCCGGCTGATGACTTGTGCGACATCGGGCCAGCCGACCCAGCCTGCCAGCTGTCGCGCGTACTCGTCGCGGAGCGTCGGATCCTTGATCTGGGCGACGATCGGCACGCATCGGCGCAGCGCTGACACCCGGCCTTCGGCGTTGTCCAGGTCGATGTCACTCAACGTTGTGCGAATCGCGAACTCGAACAACGGAGTTCGTCGCGCCACCAGATCCCGCAGCGCGCCGTCGCCGGACGCCAGGCGGAGGTCGCACGGATCCATCCCGTCGGCTGCGACAGCGACGAACGACTGACCGGCCAGTTGCTGCTCGCCCGAGAACGCCTTCAGTGCGGCTGCCCGGCCCGCTTCGTCGCCGTCGAACACGTAGATGAGCTCACCGCGAAAGAAGTTGTCGTCCATCATGAGTCGGCGCAGCATCGACAGGTGCTCTTCGCCGAATGCGGTACCACAGGATGCCACCGCGGTGGTGACCCCGGCCAGATGCATCGCCATCACGTCGGTGTAGCCCTCGACGACGACGGCCTGATGCCCCTTGGCGATGTCGCGCTTGGCCAGGTCGATACCGAACAGGACCGACGACTTCTTGTACAGCAATGTCTCTGGCGTGTTGACGTACTTGGCTTCCATCGGGTCGTCGTCGAACAGCCGTCGCGCGCCGAACCCGATCACCTCTCCGGACGACGACCGGATCGGCCACAGCAGCCGGCGGTGGAACCGGTCCATCGGACCGCGGCGGCCCTCACGCGACAGGCCCGCCGCTTCGAGCTCTTTGAATTCAAAACCCTTGCGCAG
>CBAAAS010000667.1:0-1871 GCA_964658855.1 uncultured Mycobacterium sp. | reverse complement strand
AAGTCGCAGACGGTTCATTGGAATCTCCGGCTCGGAATCGCCGACGTAGACGGCAAGCTGATGATCGCGCGGCTGGAGTCGATCCGATGAGGAACGCCTGGCGGGTCCTGGCTTTCGACATCGCGGCGCCGTTGGCCGGTATTGCGGCTCTGCTGGCGATCGGTTACGTGCTGACCTGGCCGACGTGGTGGGTTTCGCTGTGTTCGGTGCTGGTGCTGTTGATCGTCGAGGGCGTGGCGGTGAACATCTGGCTGCTGCGCCGCGATTCGGTGACGGTGGGTACCGACGACGATGCGCCCGGCCTGCGTCTGGCGGTCGTCGCGCTCACCACATCGGCGATGGTCGCGGCGGTGCTGACCGGGTACCGGCATTGGACGTCGCCGGACCACGACCTGAAAGTCGACTCCGCCGAAGTGGTGCGCATCGCCACCGAGATGGCCCAGGCGACGGCGACCTTCTCGCCGTCCGAGCCGATGGCCGCCATCGACCGCGCGGTGGCGATGATGGTGCCCGAGCAGGGGAAGACGTTCAAAGAGCAATTCGGCAAGGCCACAACGGATTTGGCACATCGCAACGTCACCGCGACCGCGGCGACGATGGAAGCGGGTCTCGAGGCGATCGGACCCTCCGCGGCCGCTGTGGCGGTGGTCATGCGGGCGACGCAGAACGAACCTGGCCAGCCACTCGACAACGCGGTGCTGGCATTGCGGGTGACGCTGACCAAGCAGAGCGGCCATTGGCTGGTGGTCGGCGTAGCGCCGCTCAACCCCCGCTGAAACGGCTAGCGAAGCCGCGCGTGCTCGACCATCAGGCAGCGGTCCATGACCACCTGCAGGCCGGCCGCTTCGGCCTCGCGGCCGACGTCCTCGTGCCATAAACCTTCTTGCAGCCAGAGGGTTTTCGGCCGTATTGGGAGAGCCAGCGTTTCGGCCAGCACCGAGGGTAGATCGTCGAAACGGCGGAAGACGTCGACCATGTCGGGTACCACCGGCAGGTCAGCCAATCGTGGATACACCTGTGCGCCATCGATTTCGGTGATGGTCGGGTTCACCGGGAAGACCTGATACTGGCCGGTTGCCACCAGATACGAGTAGATCTCGTTGCTGGGACGGGTCGGCTTGTCCGATGCGCCGACTACCGCGATGGTCCGCGTCTCGGCCAGGATCTGCCGCAGGGTGTGAGCGTCAGGCTGGCTGACCATCAAAAGTCGCGCGGCGGCCGCTGCGGAGCGCGTTGGGTCGGCTGCCGGGGAGGTTCGTGCGAGCGAGCCTTGGCGAAGCGGTCAGACAGCCGGCGCATCCGGATCATCAACGACGCCGACGGGCTGGCGATCGCGTCGAGGTACCCGCCGAGTTCGTCGACGGGCACGCCGATCCGGGAAGCGAACTCCGGCAGCTTCAGGCCGGACCGTTCGATCAGGACCCGGACATGGCGGGCCACTTCGGAGCGCTCGTTGGCCTCCAGGTGCCCGCGGGCCCGCTCCAGTACCTCCGCGAGGGCTTTGGAGATGCCGTACGGGTGCGAGCTCTCCAACACCTCTTCGACCTGGCGGGCGGTGCGGCCGAACGGGTCGCGTTTGATCGCGACCGCGATCTGCTTCCAGGTGGCGATGTCGCCACCTTCCAGCGCTGAGCGAATCGCCGAAGTCGGCCAGAATTCGACGGGCCGGTCACCGTTACGTGGGGGTGCCGGGGCTCGGTGCGGCGCCTGCCCATGGCGTCGATCCGCTGCCAACGTCACCTCGCCTCCTCCAACATCGCCACCGCTACCGCGAGGCAGCGTCGCCGTACACCTTCCCAGTCTGCCTTCGTATCGGACTCCGGCCAACTGTCTTCGTCAATATCCGATGGATGCGGGTCGGCGAGACGACG
>CBAAAS010000666.1:0-1879 GCA_964658855.1 uncultured Mycobacterium sp. | reverse complement strand
CAGTAGACGTTGTCGTAGTAGCAGCCGCACGCCGGGTTGATCTGCTGTGCGGTGCCGGTTTTACCGGCGATCTGGTATCCCTCGACCGCGGCGGCCGGTCCGGTGCCCTGCTGTACGCCCGTGGGGTCGCGTTGTACGACGGCGCGCAACATGTTGCGCACGGTGCGCGCTGTCTCCGGCGACACCACCCGAACCCCGTCGGGGCGAGGATCGTCAGTCCGTGCACCGTCCGCGCTGACCGTGGACTTGATGATCCGCGGCGGCATCCGAACACCGTCGTTGGCAATCGCCTGGTACATGCCGGCCATCTGGATCAGGGTCATCGAAAGGCCCTGTCCGATCGGCAAGTTGGAGAACGAGCTGCCCGACCACTGCCCGACCGGCGGCACCAGGCCCGCGCTCTCGCCGGGCAGGCCGATCCCGGTGCGCTGGCCCAGACCGAACTTCTCGAGCATGTCGAAGTAGCGTTGCGGCCCGACGCGTTGCGCCAGCATCAGCGTTCCGACGTTCGACGATTTTCCGAACACACCGGTGGTCGTGTAGGGCGCGACGCCGTGTACCCAGGCGTCGTGAATGGTGACCCCACCCATGTTGATCGAGCCCGGAACCTGCAGCACCTCATCGGGATTGGACAGTCCGTACTCGATCACCGACGAGGCGGTGATGATCTTGTTCACCGAACCGGGCTCGAACGGCGATGAAACCGCTGTGTTGCCCAGCTGCTTGTCGCCCTGTCGACCGATGTCCTGGGAAGGGTCGAAGGTGTTGTCGTTGGACATGGCCAGCACCTCGCCGGTCTTGGAGTCCATCACGACCGCGGAGACGTTGCGTGCACCGGACAGGTTCTTGGCCTGCTGCACCTGTTGCTGAACGTAGAACTGGATGTCGTCGTCGATGGTCAGCTGGATCGTCGCGCCGTTGACCGCGTGGTGCTGGTTGCGGTAGCTGCCCGGAATGACCACGCCGTCGGAGCCGCGGTCGTAGGTGACCGATCCGTCGGTCCCGGCTAGTTCGGCGTCCATGGAGTCTTCCAGGCCGAGCAATCCGTGCCCGTCCCAGTCGATTCCGCCGACCACATTGGCCGCCAGCGATCCGCCCGGATACTGACGTAGGTCTTGACGCTCGGCACCGACCTCGGGGAATTTCCGGGTGATGGTGGTGGCGATCGCGGGGTCGACGGCGCGGGCCAGATAAACGAACGACTCGTCGCTGCGCAGCTTCTTCAGGATGGTGGCTTTGTCCGGCTTGTTGTTCAGCCGCACCGCCACCTCCTTGGCGATCTCGTTCAACCGCCGTTGCGGGTCAGGCGCTTTCGCGTTCTTCTGCTTTGCGTCGGTCAGTTGCTTGAGAATGCGCTTCGGCTGGAAGGTCAGAGCGCGGGCCTCGATGGTGAAGGCCAGTTGATTGTTGTTGCGGTCGACGATGCTGCCGCGGACCGCTTTCGAGACATCGGTGACCTTGAGCTGACTCGCGGCCTCGGCCCGCAGCCCGGCGGCCTTGGGCACCTGCAGGTAGAACAGCTGAGCGCCGGCGATCACCAATGCCAGAAAGATGACCCCGTTGCCGACGCGATGCCGGAAGACGAACGACGCTCCGCGGTTTCCGACCTCCACCGCCTGGCGGGTACGACGTACGCGCGCCGAGCGGTCCGGCGCGCTGGCCTTGGCCCGAAATGGCTTGCGGGACTGTTTCGGACGACTCATCGCGGAACTCCAGGCCTGGTGACCGTCAGCGGGCCGAACTGTTCGCCGACGAGCGGTCCGGAGGGAGCCATGTGATGCGGCATGCCCGGCAGGTCGGCCGGCGACTGCGCGGGAGGCGGCAGCACCACCGGGCCGGCCTATGCCGCCGCGGCGACGCAACTGCTGGAATTCGACGC
>CBAAAS010000665.1:0-1880 GCA_964658855.1 uncultured Mycobacterium sp. | reverse complement strand
GATGGTAGCGGCGTCCGGTGCCGGCAAGTTCGACGCCGAGCAGGCCGGCGCGTTGCTCGGCCGATCCTTCAGCAGCCATTCGCAATGCGAGTTCGCATCCGCCGGAGTGGGCCATCAGGAAAAGCCCAGCGCCACGCGGCCGTTCGCCCAGCACCCGATCCACCGCCCCGTAGGCGAGCCGGACCCGTTGCTCGGGCTGGGCCACCGCGTCGGGGTAGGCAGCGGAGCTGCCGTAGCCGGGCCGATCGAGCGCCACCACGGTGTATCCGTGCTGCGCGCCGGTGCGTAGCAACGACAGTTCGGGATGGCCGGGGCAGTCGAAATACAGTGCGGTGGTGCCGCCGCCGTGAATCGCGACGATGACTGCCCGCGGGCTGGGCGCCTCGGCGACCAATGCAGACATCGGCACGCCGTCGACGATGACGAGCCGCGGCTGCACCGGCGTCACTGGTCGGCCCGCAGCAGCAAGACCCCGCTCGGTGTCAGGCCACCGCTGCTGACCACCCCGACGCGGGCATCGGCGACCTGGCGTTCGCCGGCCTCGCCGCGCAGCTGGGTGATCGCCTCGTGCAGCAGGCCCATGCCGTGGGTTCGGCCGTGCGACAACTGTCCGCCGTGGGTGTTCAGCGGTAGCTGCCCATCGCGGGCGATGTTCTTGCCCCCGTCAAGGAAGTCTCGCGCCTCGCCGATGCCGCAGAACCCCAGCGCTTCGATCCAGGACAGGCAGTTCATCGTGAATCCGTCGTACAGCTCGGCGACATCGACGTCCTGCGGCTTGAGCGAAGTACGCGACCACAGATGCGCGGCCTGGCCCAGCACCTGAGGCTCGTGGGTCAATGTGCTTTGGTCCCAATCGATCCGCTCGATGATCTGGGTGCCGACGGCATCTACATGCACCGGTGGTTTGGCGGTGTCCCGGGCGGCGTCGACGGCGGACACGATCACGGCGACCGCGCCGTCGCAGGGCACGTCACAGTCGAAGAGCCCAAACGGCGACGTGATCGGCCGCGCGTTGAGGTAGTCGTCCATCGTCATCGGCGTCCGGTACACCGCCGTCGGGTTGAGTTCGGCGTTGGCACGCTGGTTCAACGCGATCCACCCGAGCGTCTCCTTGGTGGTGCCGTAGCGGTGGAAATGGCGTTGTGCGTTCTGCGCCAACGTGTGTGCCGCCGAGGTGGCACCGAACGGCAGCAGCCAGTCGGCACGGCGTCCGCCGGAAACCGGGATCTTGCCCTGCTTCATCTGCTCGTTGAAGGTGGCTTCCCACAGCGTCCGGAAGCACAGCACGTGGCGGGCCAGCCCGCCCGCGATGGCGAGCATCGCCGCGATCACCGAGCCGCCAGGCCCGAAGGTTTCCATGCCGCCGTTGTGCCATGTCGGCCGGATGCCCATGGCGGCTTCCAGGGCGGTGACCCCGCCTTCTCCGAAACCGCCGAGATTGCCGCCGCCGGGATACGTTGAGAGACCGTCGATGTCGTCGATGGTCAGTCCGGCGTCGGCGATCGCCGCCTCGCAGGCCGCGACGGTCAGCGACAGCGGCGGCACCATCAACCGCCGGCCGATCTCCGACATGCCGATTCCGGTGAATGCGACCTTGTCTTCGAATTTCTCCGCCGTCAGCATCGGCCGGACGTATTCACCGAAGCATTCCGGGTCTATCTCGTCGATCGGCAGCGCCCCGGATTCGGCGCCGTCAACGAGACGGAACAGAGGCAACCAGACGTCTTCGTTCTGCTCGAAGACAACCTCGACCTGCTGCCCCAATTCCAGTTGCCCGGGGTCGCAGTCGATGATGTTGGTGGTCAGTCGCACCCGCGGGTCTTCGGCTATGGCTACCTGCGCGACGACGTACGGGGCGGGCAGCCCGGGCAGGCTGAATC
>CBAAAS010000664.1:0-1881 GCA_964658855.1 uncultured Mycobacterium sp. | reverse complement strand
GGCGCAGCCGGCCGCTGCAGATCTCGCTGGACGGCCAGAACACCAAGCAGGTGTGGACCACGGCCGCCACCGTCGACGAGGCCCTCGCCCAGCTGGCGATGACCGATACGGCGCCGGCCGCCGCCTCGCGTGGTAGCCGTGTCCCGCTTGCCGGAATGGCCCTGCCGGTGGTCAGCGCCAAGAGCGTTGAGCTCGACGACGGCGGCGCCGTGCGCAACGTCCATCTGGCCGCGGCCCGGGTCGGCGAGTTGCTGGCCGCCCTCGGCGTGCCGCTGGAACAGAGCGACCAGGTCACCCCCGGCGCGGTCGCGCCGGTAATCGACGGCATGCACATCCAGGTCATCCGCAACCGGATAGAGAAGATCACCGAGCGGGTGCCGCTGGACCCGCCACGGCACCGGATCGATGATCCGCAGCTGAACAAGAGCAAAGAGGTCGTCGAGGACAAGGGTGCCGCGGGCTCGCAGGACATGACCTACGCGGTGTCCAAGGTCAACGGTGTCGAGACCGGTCGCCTGCCGGTGGCCAGCCACGTCATCACGCCCGCCCGCGATGCGGTCGTGCGGGTAGGCACCAAGCCGGGCACCGATGTGCCGGCCGTCTCCAATGGCGAGATCTGGGACGCGATCTCGCGCTGTGAAGCCGGTGGCAACTGGGCGATCAACTCCGGAAACGGTTACTACGGCGGTGTGCAGTTCGACCAGAACACCTGGGAGCGCAGCGGTGGCCTGCGGTTCGCGCCGCGCGCCGACCTCGCGTCGCGGGAAGAGCAGATCGCCGTCGCCTCGGTGACGCAGGCCCGTCAGGGCTGGGGAGCCTGGCCGGTTTGCAGCGGACGAGCGGGTGCGCGCTGACCATCCAGTTACTTGGGCGGACCGAAATCCGACGGTTGGCCAAGGAACTCGAGTTAAGGCCGCGTAAATCGTTGGGGCAGAACTTTGTTCACGACGCCAACACCGTGCGCCGAATTGTGACGGCCTCCGGAGTCAACCGCAACGACCACGTCCTGGAAGTCGGCCCCGGCCTCGGCTCGCTCACCCTTGCTCTGCTGGACCGTGGCTGTACGGTCAGCGCCGTCGAGATCGACCCGGTGCTGGCCGAGCGGCTGCCGCAGACGGTGTCCGAGCATGCGAACAGTGAGATCCAGCGGCTCGATGTGATCAACCGCGACGTGCTGTCCATCGGTCCCGACGATCTGGCTTCCGCACCGACCGCGGTGGTGGCGAATCTGCCGTACAACGTCGCAGTCCCGGCCATCTTGCATCTGCTCGGCGAATTCCCCTCGCTGCGAACGGTAATGGTGATGGTGCAGGCCGAGGTCGCTGAGCGCTTGGCCGCCGAACCGGGCGGCAAAGAGTACGGCGTGCCCAGCGTCAAGGTCCGTTTTCACGGCCAGGTCCGCCGGCACGGCACGGTGTCGCCGACGGTGTTCTGGCCGATCCCGCGGGTTTATTCCGGGCTGGTGCGCATCGATCGGCACGCCAACCCGCCGTGGCCGACCGACGCGAAGTTCCGGCAGAACGTGTTCAAGCTCATCGATACCGCATTTGCGCAGCGCCGCAAGACATCTCGCAACGCCTTCGTCGAGTGGGCGGGTTCAGGCAATGAATCTGCGAGTCGGCTGCTCGCGGCGAGTATCGACCCGGCCCGGCGCGGCGAGACGTTGACCGTCGACGAATTCGTCCGGCTCTTTCAACGTTCGGGCGAAATCGGCGACGCCGGTCCGCGGCAGCGAGGACGTCACTTCCGCGGTCGATTTCCTGGAAGGAAGTTTTGCGGCGCGGACGAATTGAGCGACAGTCATCTTATTTTCGTGAAACCATTGGCGGAACCGATCGATCCATCCACATTGATACGACAATTCGGCGCGGCGCTTGCGCG
>CBAAAS010000663.1:0-1891 GCA_964658855.1 uncultured Mycobacterium sp. | reverse complement strand
ATCACCGCGTCCCACTCCTCGTCGGACATGTTGAACAGCATCCGGTCGCGGGTGATCCCGGCGTTGTTGACCACGATGCCCAGCCCGCCCAATCCGTCGGCTGTGCTGACCAATTCGTCGGCCGTCTCGCGCTGGCTGATGTCGCCGGCGACCGCCACGGCTTTGGATCCGGCCGTGGTGATCTCGTCGATCACGTCGGAGGCGTTCAGCGCGGCGGCGATGTCGTTGACGACGACGGTCGCGCCCGCACGGGCCAACCCGATCGCCTCGGCCCGGCCCAGTCCCGCGGCCGCGCCGGTGACTACCGCGACCTTCCCAGATAGATCGATCGCGTTCGTGCTGCTACTCAATTTATGAATACCTCTAGTCTTCGCGTACCAGCGCAGCGCGCGGGCATTCCGCGATCGCCTGCTCCGTCAGTGCCTCCTGATCGGCCGGCACCGGGTCGGCCTTCACCACCGCGTAATCCTCGTCGTCGAGGTCGAAGATATCGGGCGCGATTCCCAAGCACACCGCGTTGCCTTCACACCTGTCGTGGTCGACTTTCACCCGCACGACTTTCCTCCTAGAGCGTGGCTTTCAATTTGGTATGCCCACCATACGACCAGTCCCGGTCGCGTCGAGGGGAACGGTCGCTGGACCCTCAGACTAGAACGTGTTACAACCAGGGAAGCGAAAGGGTAGCCGTTGATGCAGGCTGCCGGAGAACTCATAGACAACTGGAGGCGGCCGGAATGCGCATCAGTTACACCCCGGAGCAGGAAGAATTGCGTCGCGAGCTGCGGTCGTATTTCGCCAAGCTGGTCACCCCGGAGCGACGCGAGGCACTGAGCTCGACATCGGGTGAGGTCGGCGAGGGCAACATCTACCGCGAGACCGTCGCGCAGATGGGCAAGGACGGGTGGCTGACCCTGAACTGGCCCAAAGAGTATGGCGGTCAGGATCGCTCCCCGATGGACTCGCTGATCTTCACCGACGAGGCGGCGATCGCCGGCGCTCCGGTGCCGTTCCTGACGATCAACAGCGTCGCGCCGACCATCATGGCCTACGGCACCGAGGAGCAGAAGAAGTTCTACCTGCCCAAGATCGCCAAAGGTGAACTGCACTTCTCCATCGGCTATTCCGAGCCCGGAGCCGGCACAGACCTGGCCAACCTGCGGACCACCGCGGTGCGCGACGGCGACGACTATGTGGTCAACGGCCAGAAGATGTGGACCAGCCTGATCGCCTACGCCGACTACGTCTGGCTGGCGGTCCGCACCAACACCGAAGCCAAGAAGCACCGCGGCATCTCGATGCTGATCATGCCGACGAGCGCCGAAGGATTTTCTTGGACGCCGGTGCACACCATGTCCGGTGTGGACACCAGTGCCACCTACTACCAGGACGTCCGTGTCCCGGTGGCGAGCCGGGTCGGCGAGGAGAACGCGGGCTGGAAGTTGGTCACCAACCAGCTCAACCACGAGCGTGTCGCGCTGGTGTCGCCGATGCCGATCATCATGGCGCTCAACCAGGTCCGCGAATGGGCGCAGAACACCAAAGATGCCGCCGGCGCGCGGCTGATCGACTCGGAATGGGTGCAGCTCAACCTGGCCCGCGTGCACGCCAAAGTCGAAGTCCTCAAACTGATCAACTGGGAGCTGGCCTCGGTGGAAACATCACCGTCGCCGGCGGACGCCTCGGCGGCCAAGGTGTTCGGCACCGAGTTCGCCACCGAGGCCTACCGGTTGCTGATGGAGGTGCTGGGCACCGCGGCGACCGTGCGACAGGATTCGCCCGGCGCGCTGTTGCGCGGACGGGTCGAGCGGATGCACCGGGCCTGCCTGATCCTGACCTTCGGCGGCGGCACCAACGAGGTGCAACGCGACATCATCGGCATGGTGGCGCTCGG
>CBAAAS010000662.1:0-1894 GCA_964658855.1 uncultured Mycobacterium sp. | reverse complement strand
CCGATCGCCTCCGAGTTGATCCTGCCGATAGCGATGGCGGTGCAGACCCGGTTGACCGTGAACCACCTGGCACAGACCTTGAGCGTGTATCCGTCGCTGTCCGGCTCGATCACCGAGGCGGCACGGCGCCTGATGGCGCACGACGACCTGGACTGACGGAGCCCTCAGGGCAGCGGTCCAGGTAGCCTTGAGCCAACAAATCTACTGACGAGTAACCGACAGGAGACCGCGCCGTGAGCGACCCGATTCGCGTCCCGGCCAGCGAGCACCCCCGCCCGGGTTCGTTTTTAGGGCCCGAACAACGCGCGACGGCCTGGGAGCGTCTCGGCAGCGAGCAATTCGACGTCGTCGTCATCGGCGGCGGAGTCGTGGGTTCGGGCGCTGCACTGGACGCCGCCACCCGCGGGCTGAAAGTCGCGCTGGTGGAAGCTCGTGACTTCGCCTCGGGCACGTCGAGCAGATCGTCGAAGATGTTTCACGGCGGGCTGCGTTATCTCGAGCAACTCGAATTCGGATTGGTCCGGGAGGCCCTCTACGAGCGCGAGTTGTCGTTGACGACGCTGGCGCCGCATCTGGTCAAGCCGCTGCCGTTTCTCTACCCGCTGACGAAGCGATGGTGGGAACGCCCGTACACCGCTGCCGGCCTTTTTCTCTACGACCAGCTCGGCGGCGCGAAATCCGTCCCCGCGCAGAAGCATCTGACTCGGGCCGGGGCGTTGCGGTTGTCGCCGGGTCTGAAGCGCACCGCGCTGATCGGCGGCATCCGTTACTACGACACCGTGGTCGACGACGCCCGGCACACGCTGACCGTCGTACGCACCGCGGCGCATTACGGCGCCGTCGTGCGGTCGTCCACCCAGGTGGTGTCGCTGGTTCGCGAAGGTGACCGGGTCACCGGGGTCCGGGTGCGTGACTCCGAGGACGGCGCCGTCACCAACGTCCGCGGCCATGTCGTGGTGAACGCGACCGGGGTGTGGACGGATGAGATTCAGGCATTGTCCAAGCAGCGCGGGCGTTTTCGGGTGCGGGCCTCCAAGGGCGTGCACATCGTCGTGCCGCGGGACCGGATCGTCAGCGACGTTGCGATCATCCTGCGCACCGAGAAGTCGGTGATGTTCGTGATCCCCTGGGGCAACCACTGGATCATCGGAACCACGGACACCGACTGGGGATTGGACCTCGCCCACCCGGCCGCCACCAAGGCCGACATCGACTACATCCTGGGCACGGTCAACACCGTGCTTGCTACTCCGTTGACACACAAGGACATTGACGGGGTCTACGCGGGTCTGCGGCCACTGCTGGCAGGCGAGAGTGAGGACACCTCCACGTTGTCGCGCGAGCACGCAGTCGCGGTGCCAGCGCCGGGATTGGTCGCCATCGCCGGCGGCAAGTACACCACCTATCGGGTGATGGCGGCCGACGCGATAGATGCTGCGGCGCAATATGTTCCGGCACGGATCGCGCAATCGATCACCGAGAAGGTGCCGCTGTTGGGCGCCGACGGCTATTTCGCCCTGATCAACCAGACCGAGCATGTCGGCGCGCTGGAGGGGCTGCATTCCTACCGGGTGCGACACCTGCTGGATCGCTACGGATCGCTGATCGACGAGGTTCTGGCCATGGCGGCCGGCCACCGCGACCTGCTCAACCCGATCGCCGCCGCCCCTGGCTATTTGCGGGTCGAGGTGGCCTACGCCGTGGCGGCCGAGGGCGCACTGCATCTGGAGGACATCCTGGCGCGGCGGACCCGGATCGCCATCGAGTACTCCCACCGCGGCGTCGACTGCGCTCGCGAGGTGGCCGATATCGCCGCGCCGATCCTGGGCTGGAGCGCCGCCGACGTCGACCGCGAGGTCGAGACGTACACAGCGCGAGTGGAGGCCGAGGTGCT
>CBAAAS010000661.1:0-1915 GCA_964658855.1 uncultured Mycobacterium sp. | reverse complement strand
CGGTCCGGCGATCGCGCGGCCGGGTTCGACGACCAGGCGTGGCGACGGCAGGCCTACCGCGGCGGACTCGTTCCGCACGATGTCGCTGAGCTTGTCCGCGAGTTCATCGACCGGTGGTGGATCGTCGTTGGGCAGATACGAGATGCCAAGGCCGCCCCCGAGGTCGACGGTGCCGATCTGCGCGGTCTTGTCGACGCCGAACTCGGCGACCACGTCGCGCAGCAGGCCGATCACCCGGTGTGCGGCGATCTCGAAGCCCGCGACGTCGAAGATCTGCGAGCCGATGTGGCTGTGCAGGCCCACCAGCCGAAGGTGATCGGTGGCGAACACCCGCCGAATCGCGGTCATCGCCGCGCCGTTGGCCAGTGACAGCCCGAACTTCTGGTCTTCGTGAGCGGTGGAGATGAACTCGTGGGTGTGCGCTTCGACGCCGACGGTGACGCGGACCAGCACGTCCTGGACGACGCCGGCCTCGCCGGCAATGGCATCGAGTCGTTCGATCTCGATCATTGAATCCACCACGATGTGCGCGATCCCGTGCTTGACCGCGGCGGTCAGTTCGGCGACCGATTTGTTGTTGCCGTGCAACGCGATTCGCTCAGGCGGGAAGTCGGCATGCAGCGCGACCGCCAATTCACCGCCGGTGCAGACGTCCAGCGACAGGCCTTCCTCGTTGATCCAGCGGGCGATCTCGCTGGACAGGAAGGCCTTGCCGGCATAGTGCACGTTGGCGCCACCGCCGAACGCGGCCGCGATCTCGCGGCAGCGCGACCGGAAGTCGTCTTCGTCGATCACGAACAGCGGTGTGCCGTAGTCGCGCGCCAGCGACTGCAGCGATACCCCGGCAATGCTGACGACGCCGTCGTCACCTCGAACAGTATTGCGCGGCCACACATTCGGTGCCAGCTCCAGCAGCTCTTGGGGGCTCGACGGGCACGGCGGAACGCCGGAGTGGTGGAACTCCTCGGCGTGGCGTGGGCCGGCCGGATGCGCGTTCACATTCGCTCCGGAGCGCTGACGCCGAGGATGGCCAGGCCGTTGGCGATCACTTGGCGCGTCGCCTGGCAGAGCGCCAGACGCGCGGTGTGCAGTTCGCTTGCGTCCTCGTCGCCCTGCGGCAACACCCGGCACGAGTCGTAGAACCGGTGATAGTCACCGGCGAGGTCTTCGAGGTAGCGGCAGACCCGGTGCGGTTCACGCAGCGACGCCGCACTTTTCAGCACCCGCGGGAACTCGCCGAGACTACGAATCAGCGCACCCTCTTTCTCGTGGGTGAGCAACTCGAGGTGACCGGTGTCGGGAATCAGACCGAGCTCGGCAGCGTTGCGGGCCAGCGCAGAGAGCCGCGCGTGCGCGTATTGCACGTAGTAGACCGGGTTTTCGCTGGATGCTGATGACCACAGTGCGAGGTCGATGTCGATCGGGCTGTCCACCGAGGAACGGATCAGGCTGTAACGCGCGGCGTCGACGCCAATCGCCTCGACCAGGTCGTCGAGGGTGATCACGGTGCCGGCCCGCTTGCTCATCTTGACCGGTTGTCCATCGCGGACCAGGTTGACCATCTGGCCGATCAACACCTCGACGGTGCCCGGGTTGTCGCCGAATGCCAAGGCGGCTGCCTTCAGCCGGGATATGTAGCCGTGGTGATCGGCGCCGAGCATGTAGATGCACAGGTCGAATCCGCGCTCGCGCTTGTCCAGGTAGTAGGCGAGATCGCCGGCGATGTAGGCGTGGTTGCCGTCACTCTTGATCACGACGCGGTCTTTATCATCGCCAAAAGCACTGGTGCGCAACCAGGTTGCGCCGTCCTTCTCGTAGACGTTGCCGTTCTCCCGCAACCGCGCGATGGCCTCGTCGACCCGGCCGCTGGTGTGCATCGAGTCTTCGTGGGTGAAGACGTCGAAGTCGGTGCCGA
>CBAAAS010000660.1:0-1923 GCA_964658855.1 uncultured Mycobacterium sp. | reverse complement strand
TATTCCCACTCGATTGTGCCGGGCGGCTTGCTGGTGACGTCCAGCACTACCCGGTTGACCTCGGCCACCTCGTTGGTGATCCGGGTCGAGATCCGTTCCAGCACTTCATAAGGCACCCGGGTCCAGTCGGCGGTCATGGCATCTTCGCTGGATACTGGGCGCAGCACGATCGGATGCCCGTACGTCCGGCCGTCCCCCTGCACGCCCACCGAGCGGACGTCGGCGAGCAGCACCACCGGGCACTGCCAGATCTGCTGGTCCTGACCGGCCGCGGTCAACTCCTCGCGCGCGATCGAGTCGGCCCGCCGCAGCGTCTCCAGCCGCCCAGCGGTGACCTCTCCGACGATGCGGATAGCCAAACCCGGCCCCGGAAAGGGCTGGCGCGCAACGATTTCCTCGGGCAGACCCAATTCACGTCCGACGGCCCGCACCTCGTCTTTGAACAACAGCCGCAGTGGCTCGACGAGCTTGAACTTCAGATCATCGGGCAGGCCACCGACGTTGTGGTGGCTTTTGATGTTCGCCGCGCCGGTACCGCCACCGGACTCGACGACATCGGGATACAGCGTTCCCTGCACCAGAAACTCGGTGTCGTTGTCCCCTAGCGCATCTCGTACAGCACCCTCGAACGCCCGAATGAACTGCCGTCCGATGATCTTGCGCTTGCCTTCGGGGTTGGTGACACCGGAGAGCGCCTCGAGGAACGTCGCTTCGGCGTCGACGGTGATCAGGTTGGCACCGGTGGCGGCGACGAAGTCGCGCTGCACCTGCGCGCGCTCACCGGCGCGCAGCAGCCCGTGGTCGACGAACACACACGTCAACCGGTCGCCGATGGCGCGTTGCACCAGCGCGGCGGCGACCGCCGAATCCACCCCGCCGGACAGCCCGCAGATCGCGTGGCCGTCGCCGACCTGATTGCGCACCTGCTCGATCAACGCCTCGGCGATGCCGGCCGGTGTCCAATCCGGGGCGATACCGGCGAACTCGTGCAGGAACCGGGTGAGCACCTGCTGTCCGTGCGGGCTGTGCAAGACCTCGGGGTGGTACTGCACGCCGGCCAATCGTCGCGCGCGGTTCTCGAACCCGGCCACCGGGGAGCCCGCGCTGGTCGCCACCACCTCGAAGCCCTCCGGCGCGGACGTGACCGCGTCACCGTGACTCATCCACACCGGCTGGGTGTCTGGCAGGTCCGAATGTAGGTCGCCGCCAACGACGTTCAGTTCGGTTCGGCCGTACTCGCTGGTGCCGGTTCGTGCGACGGTGGCGCCGAGCGCCTGCGCCATCGCCTGGAATCCGTAGCAGATGCCGAAGACCGGCACGCCCAGGTCGAACAATGCCGGGTCGAGTTGCGGTGCGCCATCGGCGTACACGCTGGCCGGACCGCCGGACAGCACCACCGCCAGTGGGTCGCGGGCCTTGATCTCGTCGACCGAGGCGGTATGCGGAATCACCTCCGAGAACACCCGCGCCTCACGCACCCGGCGCGCGATCAGCTGGGCGTATTGCGCGCCGAAATCGACGACCAGCACAGGACGGGGCGATGCTGACTCCACCGACACAGTCTAGAGGCGGGCAGCGGCGCGTTCGTCGCCATCGACTCGGGAACGTCCGGCTAGCCCGGGGTGTGGGGTTGCCCGTGCCGCGCATCGGTCGTTTTGACTGTTTTTCGACCCGTTTGACGCGAGTGTAGTCATATGCCTACACTCTGACACATGCACTGTAGTCATTTGACTACACATCAGGAAAGGACATCCCATGGCAATGACCGTGACCCAGTTGGGCAGCCGCATCGGCGCCCGCGTCGACGGTGTGCAGCTATCCGGGGATCTCGACGCCGAGACAGTCGCCGACATTCGACACGCGTTGCTGCGCCACAAGGTGATCTTCTTTCGCGACCAGCAGCACCTCGACGACGCCGGGCAG
>CBAAAS010000659.1:0-1936 GCA_964658855.1 uncultured Mycobacterium sp. | reverse complement strand
GCTTCGACCGCCAGCACGACATCGCGGTCCTGCAACTGGCAGGCGGCGGCCTCCCGGTGGCAAACATCGGCAACTCGGACGGTCTGAGCGTGGGCGAGCCGGTGGTGTCGCTGGGTAACGCCGGTGGTGTCGGGGGAGCGCCGAGTGTGGAGAGCGGACGCATCGCAGCGCTGAACCAGACGGTGTCGGCGAACGACGCGCTGACCGGCAGCACCGAAACCCTGGTCGGGTTGATCCAGGTCGATGCGAACATTCGCCCGGGCGACTCCGGTGGCCCGACGGTCAACTCCGCCAACCAGGTGATCGGCATGAACACCGCCGCATCGCAGAACTTCCACCTCGGCCGCGGCCAGGGCTTCGCGATACCGATCAACGAGGCGATGGCCATCGCGGGACAGATCCGCTCCGGGGCCTCGTCGCCGAGCGTGCACATCGGTCCGACCGCGTTCCTCGGCGTCGGGGTCAACGACGCCCCGGGTGGCGCGGGCGCAGTCGTCCGCCAGGTGATTCCGACCGGCCCTGCTGCAGGCGCCGGGCTCGCCCCCGGAGACGTGGTCAACTCGATCAACGGCCAACCGGTCAACTCGGCCACCGCGCTGACGAACATCCTCGATCAGCATCATCCCGGCGATCACGTCAGCGTGGGACTGCAGGGTCGGACCATCGACGTGACGCTGGGCGACGGCCCGCCGGGCTGATCCAACGTCCCAGTTCAGCAACCTTACTCAATTCGTTTGGCGCATAAGGTTTTCGATGGCGCGCCTCGGGTACGTGTAAGGTCGTGGACTTGACGAGCAGCAGAGACGACACCGTTGAGCATGATCCTGCCGAGGGAAGTCACGTCGAAGCCGGTGTAGTCGAACATCCCAGTGCCGACGAATTCGGCGACGCCAAGTCGCTGCCGGCCGATCCGACCTGGTTCAAACACGCAGTCTTTTACGAGGTGCTCGTTCGAGCCTTCGTTGACGGCAACGCGGACGGCTCGGGAGATCTGCTTGGGCTCATGGAGCGCTTGGATTATCTGCAATGGCTGGGTGTCGACTGTCTGTGGCTGCCGCCGTTCTACGATTCTCCGCTACGTGACGGCGGCTACGACATCCGCGACTTCTACAAGGTGCTGCCGGAATTCGGCACCGTCGAGGACTTCGTCGCGTTGCTCAACGCTGCGCACGAGCGGGGCATCCGGGTCGTCACCGATCTCGTGATGAACCACACCTCGGATTCCCACCCCTGGTTTCAGGAATCACGGCACGACCCCGAGGGCCCCTACGGCGACTTCTACGTCTGGAGCGACACCAGCGAGAAGTACACCGACGCTCGCGTCATCTTCATCGACACAGAAGAGTCGAATTGGACCTTCGACCCGGTGCGCAAGCAGTTCTACTGGCACCGCTTCTTTTCGCACCAGCCGGACTTGAATTACGACAACCCGGCCGTACAGGAAGCGATGATCGACGTCCTGCGGTTCTGGCTCGATCTCGGGATCGACGGATTCCGGTTGGACGCGGTGCCGTATCTATTCGAGCGCGAAGGTACCAACTGCGAGAACCTGCCCGAGACGCACGCCTTCCTGAAGAAAGTGCGCAAAGTCGTCGACGACGAGTTCCCCGGCCGGGTGTTACTGGCCGAAGCCAATCAGTGGCCCGCCGACGTCGTCGAATATTTCGGCGATCCCAGCACCGGCGGCGACGAGTGCCACATGGCGTTTCACTTCCCGCTGATGCCACGCATCTTCATGGCGGTCCGGCGCGAGTCACGGTTCCCGATCTCGGAGATTCTGGGGCAGACCCCGGAGATTCCGGACATGGCGCAATGGGGGATCTTCCTGCGCAACCACGACGAGTTGACGCTGGAGATGGTCAGCGACGAAGAGCGCGACTACATGTACTCCGAGTACGCCAAAGACCCGCGGATGAAGGCCAACGTCGGAATCCGG
>CBAAAS010000658.1:0-1946 GCA_964658855.1 uncultured Mycobacterium sp. | reverse complement strand
AGTTCCCGATCCGGACGCCATCAGAAACCATCCGCGTCCTCTCTGTGCGCGCGCAAAACCAACCAACCGGTAGGTTAGCGGGTGTCGCCGGTGTCACGTCAAGGTGTCCGGCGCGCAGGTGCACCGCTGATCCGCTCGGCGGCGGGAACGGCCCATTTTGGCGACTAGCAGGTCACCGACTATCCTGATATGCAATCGTCGCCGTTCCGGCCCTCCGGCCATGCCGTGCGACAGACAGAAACCCGATCGAGGAGTAGGCCCAAAATGGCGGTCCCCAAGCGCAGGATGTCGCGCTCGAACACCCGTAGCAGGCGCGCGCAGTGGAAAGCCACCCCGACCGAGCTCGTTGGTGTGACGGTGGCCGGCCAGAAGCACAAGGTCCCACGCAGGCTGCTCAAGGCGGCCCGTCTTGGCCTTATCGATCTCGACAAACGCTAAGCGGAGTACCAGGTCGCGCTCGGCGCGCCTCTCAGGCCGCTCTCAGGACCTGGGACGACACTAGTGGCCGTGCGGATACTTGTCGTCGACGATGATCGCGCGGTGCGCGAGTCGCTGCGCAGGTCGCTTGCTTTCAACGGCTACACGGTCGAGCTGGCTCATGACGGGGTCGAGGCCCTCCAGATGATCGCCAGCGACCGGCCCGACGCGCTGGTGCTGGACGTGATGATGCCGCGTCTGGACGGCCTGGAGGTGTGCCGGCAGCTGCGCAGCACCGGCGACGACCTGCCGATCCTGGTGCTGACCGCCCGCGATTCGGTGTCCGAGCGGGTCGCAGGTCTGGACGCCGGCGCCGACGACTACCTGCCGAAACCGTTTGCCCTGGAAGAACTGCTGGCGCGGATGCGGGCACTGCTCCGGCGCACCAAGCCCGAGGACGCCGCCGAATCGGTGGCCCTGCAGTTCTCCGACCTCGCCCTGGATCCGATCACCCGCGAAGTCACCCGGGGGGTCCGCCGGATCAGCCTCACCCGCACCGAGTTCGCCCTGCTGGAGATGCTGATCGCGAATCCGCGACGGGTTCTGACCCGCAGCCGCATCCTCGAGGAAGTGTGGGGCTTCGACTTTCCCACCTCGGGCAATGCCCTGGAGGTCTACGTCGGTTATCTGCGCCGCAAGACGGAAGCCGACGGCGAGCCACGCCTGATTCACACGGTCCGCGGGGTGGGATACGTGCTTCGGGAGACGCCTCCCTGATGTTCCGCTTCCCCCAACGTCGCCGGCCGCCGTTGCCGGCCACCAGTTCACTGTCTTTGCGCTGGCGGGTGATGTTGCTGGCGATGTCGATGGTGGCAATGGTGGTCGTGCTGATGGCGTTCGCCGTCTACGCGGTGATCTCACGCGCGGTGTACGACGACATCGACGAACAGCTGAAGAGCCGTGCCCAACTGCTGATCGCCAGCGGTTCGCTGGCCGCAGACCCCGCCAAAGCCATCGAGGGCACCGCCTACTCCGACGTCAACGCGATGCTGGTGAACCCGGGCGGCCACACGAGCTACATCGCCAACCAGCCGGGTCAGACCCTGCCGGTGGGCCCGGCCGAGAAGGCGGTCATCCGCGGCGACTTGTTCATGTCCCGGCGCACCGCATCGGATCAGCGAATCCTCGCCGTCCACCTGCCCAACGGCAGTTCGCTGCTGATCTCCAAGAGCCTGCGACCCACCGAGGCGGTCATGACACGGCTGCGCTGGGTGCTGTTGATGGTCGGCGGCATCGGTGTCGCGATCGCCGCGGCGGCCGGCGGTGCGGTCACCCGGGCGGGGCTACGTCCGGTGGTCCGACTGACCCAGGCGGCCGAACGGGTGGCGCGCACCGACGACCTGCGGCCCATCCCGGTGTTCGGCAGCGACGAATTGTCCAGGCTCACAGAGGCATTCAACTTGATGCTAAGGGCGCTGGCTGAATCCAGGGAGCGGCGCTGCTTGGTGCGGCGCAGCAGCACCGCTACC
>CBAAAS010000657.1:0-1950 GCA_964658855.1 uncultured Mycobacterium sp. | reverse complement strand
GCTCGAGGGCACCCCGGATCATCCCGGTCCGGCCGTCGCACCCGGATCGCCGTGCGCGTACGCGCCACCGGCGGAGATGTCGCCGCGGCCGGGCAACCCGATGCCGTGTGCCGGCGTCGACCAGAGTCAAGGCCCGTTCGGCGCAGGTGGTCCGTATCCCGCCCTGCCCGACGTGCACTCGCTGCCGGCCAACGCGAACGGTCTGCCCCCGACACCGGGCGTACCGGATGCCGGACTTCCCGGGGCTCCGGCTCCGAACGTGCCGGGCACGCCCGTGCCGCTGCCGCCGAATGCGCCGCCGGGAGCCAGGCGGGAAGGGCTGCAGCCGGCAGGCCCACCTCCGCCGCCATCGACGTTCGCACCGGCCCTGCCACCCGGGCCGGCAGCGCCTCCAGGCCCGGGCCCGCAGCTACCAGTTCCATTCCTCACACCCGGCGGAAACGGGGGGTAGCGGCCGATGAGCACAATTTTCGACATCCGCAAAGTGCGGTTGCCGCATGTGTCGAAGACTGCGGCAGTCATCGGGTCACTCGTCGTGACCGTGGGTCTTGTTGCCGCAGTGGTCGGTTGGCAGCTCTACGAGAAACTGACCAACAACACGGTGGTCGCGTACTTCCCTGCGGTCAACGCCCTCTACACCGGGGACAAGGTTCAGATCATGGGCATCCGCGTCGGTGCGATCGACAAGATCGAACCCACCGGCGACCGCATGAAGGTGACGTTCCACTACCGGAACAAATACAAGGTGCCCGCCAATGCGTCGGCGGTAGTGCTCAACCCGACACTGGTCGCGTCACGCAGCATCCAGTTGGAGCCACCGTACAAAGACGGGCCGGTGATGGCCGACAGCGCGGTGATCCCCATCGAACGGACCCAAGTGCCGGTGGAGTGGGATGAGCTGCGTAACAGCGTCACTCACATCATCGACAAACTCGGACCGGCCAAGGACCAGCCCAAGGGGCCGTTCGGTGATGTCATCGAAGCATTCGCCGACGGGCTGGCCGGCAAGGGCGAGCAGATCAACACCACGCTGAACAGCCTGTCGAACGCGCTGGGCACCCTGAACGAGGGCCGTGGCGATTTCTTCGCCGTGTTGAAGAGCTTGGCGATGTTCGTCAACGCGCTGCACCAGGACGACCAGCAGTTCGTGGCACTGAACAAAGACCTCGGCCAATTGACCGACAATCTCGTCAGCTCGGATCAGTCTGCCGCCAGCGCTATTCGAGACACCGACAGCCTGCTGTCGACCGCTCAGAAGTTCTTGACCGAAAATCGTGACGCGCTGACCCACGACGTCAACAACCTGGGTGACCTGACGAACACGATTCTGCAACCGGAGCCGCGCGACGGCTTGGAGACCGCACTGCACATTCTGCCGAACATGGCGGCCAACGTCCTTGCGATCTACGAACCGGCGCACGGCAGCCTCAGCGGAGTCGCCGCCTTCACCAACTTCGCGAACCCGATGGAGTTCATCTGCAGCGTGATTCAGGCCGGCAGTCGACTCGGTTATCAGGATTCCGCGGAACTCTGCGCGCAGTACCTTGCGCCGATCCTGGACGCGATCAAGTTCAACTACTTCCCGTACGGGATCAACTTGTTCAGTGCCGCGGACGTCTTACCGAAGAATGTCGCGTATTCCGAGCCGCGTTTGCAGCCGCCGCCAGGTTTCAAGGACACCACGGTTCCGGGCATCTTCTCACCCGATACCCAATGGTCGCACCGGAATTCGGAGCCGGGCTGGATTGTGGCGCCCGGCATGCAGGGAGTGCAGGTTCAGCCGGCTACCAAAAATCTCTTGACGGCGGCGTCGCTGGCCGAGTTGATGGGCGGACCCGACATCCCGCCGCCGCCGGCGGGGCAGACCATGACCGGACCGCCGAACGCCTACGACGAGAACAATCCGCTGCCGCCGCCGTGGTATCCGCAGCCGCTGCCGTCACCCGGACC
>CBAAAS010000656.1:0-1960 GCA_964658855.1 uncultured Mycobacterium sp. | reverse complement strand
GTGGTGGCTTTCGACCACGCCTACCACGGGCGCACGAACATGACGATGGCGCTGACCGCGAAATCCATGCCCTATAAGAGCGGATTCGGGCCGTTCGCGTCGGAGATCTACCGGGCCCCGCTGTCCTACCCATACCGCGACGGGCTCATCGACAAAGAGCTGGCCACCGATGGCGAGCTGGCCGCGCGGCGAGCCATCGACGTCATTTCCAAACAGGTCGGCGCCGACAATCTCGCCGCGATCATCATCGAACCGATCCAGGGCGAAGGCGGTTTCATCGTCCCGGCCGAAGGGTTCTTGCCTGCGCTGCTGACCTGGTGCCGAGATAACAACGTCGTCTTCATCGCCGACGAAGTGCAGACCGGAATCGCCCGGACCGGAGCCATGTTCGCCTGCGAGCACGAGGGCATCGAGCCCGACCTGATCTGTATCGCCAAGGGCATCGCCGACGGGCTGCCATTGTCAGCGGTCACCGGCCGCGCCGAGATCATGGACGCCCCCCATACCGGCGGCATCGGCGGCACCTTCGGTGGCAACCCGCTGGCCTGTGCGGCCGCCCTGGCGACCCTCACCACCATCGAGGCCGACGGGCTCCTCGAACGGGCGCGTCAGATCGAACGACTGATGAAAGACCGGCTCCAGGCGCTGCAAGCCACCGACGACCGCATCGGCGACGTGCGTGGCCGCGGCGCCATGATCGCCGTCGAGTTCGTCAAACCGGACACCGCTGAGCCCGACGCGCAGCTGACCAGCGCGCTCGCTGCCGCCGCGCATGCCGCCGGGGTCATCGTGCTGACGGCAGGCACGTTCGGCAACGTCGTGCGGTTCCTGCCGCCGCTGACGATCAGCGACGAGCTCCTCATCGAAGGTCTCGACGTCGTGACCGGTCTGCTGGCCGAACTTTGAAGCCGGACCGTTAGCCACCTCACAATTCCGCTGCCGTGATGGCCTTTCGGAAATATCGTTACCTTTGCTAACGTAGTACTCATTAGGCGCAACGGCGCGCCCGTTAGATTTCCCAGATTCGCACATTGTGAGGTTCCGTTATGTCGACAGACACCCAAGAAGTCCAGGAACAACGCGCCGCGAAGTTGGCCGCCAACGATTCCGAATTTGCGGCCGCGCGACCCGATCAGGCCGTCAGCGACGCCATCGTGGCTGCCGGTCCGCACCTGCCCGCGGTCGTCGAGGCCGTGCTGCAGGGCTATTCCGACCGTCCCGCGCTGGCGCAGCGAGCATTTGAGCTGACGAAAGACCCGCACACCGGTCGCACCACAGCCAAGCTGCTGCCCTGGTTCGACAAGGTCACTTACGGCGAGTTGGCCGACCGTGTCGGCGAGGTCTCCCGCGCGCTGACCGACGGGCTGATCACCACCGGTGACCGGGTCTGCGTTCTCGGCTTCACCAGCGTCGACTACACGACCATCGACATCGCGCTGGGTGTCGCCGGCGCCGTCTCCGTGCCGCTGCAAACCAGCGCGGCTATCCCGCAACTACTTCCGATCGTCACCGAGACCGAGCCCACCGTTTTCGCGGCAAGCATCGACTACCTGTCCGACGCCGTTGACGTGATTCTGGCTGGCGTCGAGGCGGGCCACACCCCAGGACGGCTGGTCGTGTTCGACTACCGCAGCGAGCTCGACGACAACCGCGACGCGCTGCAGAGCGCCCAGCAGCGGCTGGGCGACCTCGACCTGACCATCGAGACGCTCAACGAGATCCGCGACCGCGGTGCCGCGTTGCCCGCGACCACTACGGCCGCCGCAGATGACCCGCTGGCGCTGCTGATCTACACCTCTGGAAGCACCGGCGCGCCCAAGGGCGCGATGTACCCGCAGAGCAACGTCGCCAAGATGTGGAACCGTTCGACCAAGAACTGGTTCGGGCCCAGCGCCGCGTCGATCAATCTGAACTTCATGCCGATGAGCCACGTCATGGGTCGCGGCACCCTCTACGGGAC
>CBAAAS010000655.1:0-1965 GCA_964658855.1 uncultured Mycobacterium sp. | reverse complement strand
GCGTGGCCAGGACGTAGGACAACGGCTTGCCCACGTAGTTCGCGTAGGTGGCGCCGTAGCGGCGGATGTCCGGCAGGAAACCCGACGCGGAGAACTTGCGCCGCAACACCATCGAACCGCGGCAGGCCAGCGAAACTGCCCAGCCGACCAGAACCGCGTTGGAGTGGAACAGCGGCATCGACGCGTAACAGACGTCGGCCGAGCCGAGGCTGAAGCGGTCGGACATCGTTACCCCAGCGACCGCCACCTTCCCGTGGCTGCACATCACCGCCTTCGGGTCGCCGCTGGTGCCTGAGGTGAAGATCAGCATGAACAGGTCGTCCGGTGACGCCGACTGGAAAACGATCTCGGCGTCACGATGTCCGGCGACCTCGGCAGCCCACTCGGGGGAGTCGACGTTGATGTGGTCGACATCGCCGAGGGTGGCTGAGGAATTCGAATCGGCCAGCACCAGTTGACAATCCGCGTGCTCGATGTCGCGGACCAACGCGGTACCCCGGCGAACCGGGTTGAGGCCTACCGGGATGATCCCGGTCATGCCCGCGGCGACCAGCACCGAGGAGAAGAACGGCGTGTTCTCCAGCAGCACCCCGACGTGCGGAGGCCGACCCGAGTCGAGCCTCGCCCGTAGTGCCGCGGCCACCGCTGCGCCGTGGCGGAGATGGTCGCGCCAGCTGACGAATGAATCCTCGAAATAGACGCCGCGGTCGTCGATATCGACCAGCGGTGCCAGCAGATCGGCGACAGTGGGAAGCGAGTCGGTCACCAGCAGCTAGGCGGGGGTATCCGCCAGTTCACGGCCGATCTTCAGCAGCTGACCGGTGGCTCCACCCAGTGCGAACTCGGTTTGCTTGGCGGCCAAGAAGTATCGGTGTACCGGGTGATCGGTGTCGATACCGACGCCGCCGTGGATGTGCACGATGGTGTGCGCCACCCGGTGTCCGGCATCGGCGGCCCAGAACGCGGCGGTGGCCACTTCGGTGTCGGCGGGCAGGTCCTCGCTGAGGCGCCATGCCGCCTGGGTCAAGGTCAGCCGCAGGCCCTTGACGTCGATGTAGGCGTCGGCCAGCCGTTGTCCGACCGCCTGGAAGCTGCCGATCGGGCGGTCGAACTGCTCGCGTTCGCGGGCGTATTCGGCGGTCAACTGCAGGCCGCGCTCGAGCACGCCGAGCTGGAATGCGCTGTGGCCCAGCAAGCCCAGTGTCTTGACCCAGCTGACGACATCTGAGCCGCCGACCAGACGCCCACTGTCTACTTCGACGCCGTCGAGCCGGAGGTGGCCGATGCTACCCAGGCCGGTGGTGTCCAGCGCGGTCACCGTCACACCGGGGTCGTTGGTGGCGACCAGGAAAACGGATGTGCCGGAATCGGTCTCGGCCGGAACGAGGAAGCCGTCGGCGACCGGCCCGTACGCGATCTGGGTACGTGTTCCGGTCAGCGTGTAGCCGTTACCGGTCGACGTGGCCTGTACCGGTCCGTCACCCATTTCGCCGTCCAGCGCAACGGCAAGAATCTTCGCACCGGTTACGGTGGTCGTGCCCCATTCCTGTTGCAGCTCAGCCGAACCGAATCGAGCTAGCGCGCCTGCACCCAGTACCACCGAATCCAGATAGGGCACAGCCGCCAACTGTCGGCCGAGGCCGACAAGCACGGCGACTTCTTCGAGAACGCCGAATCCGCCTCCGCCCAACGACTCCGGTGCAGCGGTAGACAAAATGTCGGCGTCGACCAGCTTGCTCCACAAGTCGCGGTCGAACCGTTGGTCGAGCCCGTCGAGTGTGCGCTGATGTTCGGGTGTGCACACCGCGTCGACGATCGTGGTGACGAGTCCGCCGAGATCCTGGGCGGCTTCGGTTGTCGAGAAGTCCATGGGTTCTCCAGAATTCGTTTAGCGGTTAGCTCGGGGCAGGCCGAGCGCCACCATGCCGATGATGTCGCGTTGCACCTCGTTGGTGCCGCCGCCGA
>CBAAAS010000654.1:0-1968 GCA_964658855.1 uncultured Mycobacterium sp. | reverse complement strand
AGTGGGCCGTGGCTGGTGAGGGTCGCTCCCCGATGACAGTGGCGGGACCGCGCCGGATTTGCACCGGCTTCCTCTGTCGTCATCGCCTAACGGCGGAATTGTCCCACACCGCGTCAAAAGCGGCGGTAAATCGACAGCGCGTTAAGTCTTCTAGCCTGCGCGTTCGATCTGTACGGTGACCGAAATGACGGGCAACACGCGTGAGGTCGTGCGTAATCAACTGCTGCTCGACGCTCTCGCTGGGCCGATCGATCTCAATGCGGTCGATTGGCGCGTCAAGCACCAACATTCGTCGGCCTCGCCGCTGGAGGTGCAGAACGAGACGTTGGATGCCATTCGCGAATGGGTGAGCGACGGACTATTCCGGCTCGGAGCGCCCAGCGGTAAGGCCAAACGCTTTGCCGCGTGGCATCATTCGCTCGAGCACTCACTGCACAAGATCTCGCACGCCTACGTCAAACGCTACGACGATCCCGAGAAGTGGATGTATTCGGTGTGGCTGGCGCTCACGGCGAAGGGCGAGCTGCTGGCCCGATCGATCGAGGCCAAGGACATCGACGGGTACCGGCCCAAAGCACCGTGAGCGCAATGCAGGTGCGGTCCGCGATCGGGGAAGATCTGGTTCGCGTCCGCGAGATCGTCAATCACTACATCGAGCATTCGGTATTCAATTTCCGGACCGAGCCGCAGAGCATCGACGAACTGCGCGCGGTTTGGACGCAGCGACACCAGCACTTTCCGTGGCTGGTGGCCGTCGTCGACGACCGGGTGGTCGGAGCGGCGTACGCGGGGCCGTGGAATGAGCGCGCCGCCTACCGGTGGACCGTCGAATCGACCATCTACGTCGACCCGGCTGAACATCGTCGGGGAATCGGCGACGCGCTCTACGCCGAGTTGCTTGATCGCCTGCGCGGGCTTGGATTTCACAGCGCGGTCGCCGTGATCGCATTGCCGAACGATCCGAGTGTCCGGCTACACGAGCGGCACGGGTTCGCCCACGTCGGCCACCTCGGAGAGGCCGGTTTCAAACACGATGCCTGGCACGACGTCGGTTTCTGGCAGTGCCGCCTGGACAGCAGCTAGCCGAGTTGGGCTGTGCAGTAATAGTTTTCGGTCTGTCCTTCGTTACGCTCCGGCACCGGCAATCCGGCCTCGGCCAGCAATTGGGCGGACCGATGCCTGGTCGTCTGCCAGCCACGCTCGTCCAGGTAGGGAGCGACGTCGTGGCGTTCGCCGCTGTACCAGAGGTCGTCGAGATGGGCGTCGAGGCCGTGCTGATACCACTTCTCCGACGACGCGTGCATGACCTCCAGCGACTCCGGTGAGCTCAAGAAGATCTCCACGACAAGCCGGCTGCCCGGGGCGCTGAGCTCGGTGATGTTGTCCAGCAGGCGATCCTGGGCTTCCGGTGGCAGAAACGCCAGCAGACCTTCGGCGACCCACACGGTCGGCCGCTGGGTGTCCAAGCCTGCCTCTTGCAGCGCCGCGGGCCAGTCGTCGCGCAGATCGATCGGCACTGCCCGCAGGTCGACGGTGGGCTCGGCGCCCGCCGCAGCCAGCGTCGCCGTCTTGAAGTCCGTCACCTGTTGCTGGTCGATCTCGAACACCACGGTCTCGGCCGGCCAGGACAGCCGGTAGCCACGCGCGTCGAGACCGGACGCCAGTATCACGACCTGGCGAATGCCGGACGCCGTCGCGTCGGTGACGAATTGGTCGATCAGGCGGGTGCGGACCGCCAGCAGGTCGGTCATCGGCTGCATGCCCCACGGGTGGCCCGGAAGGTCGACCTCGTCGCCGCTGATCTCGCCGTTGGCCCAGCGGGTGAAGAAGTCCACTCCGACCGCCCGCACCAGCGGCTCGGCGAAGGGATCGTCGATGAGCCCGGCCAGGGTGGCGCGGCCCCGGCCGGCGGCCACCATGGTGGCGGTGGCTCCCACGCTCGTTGCCAGATCCCAGGTGTCGTTCTCG
>CBAAAS010000653.1:0-1973 GCA_964658855.1 uncultured Mycobacterium sp. | reverse complement strand
TCTGCCCGACGAACAGCACGCCGCTGGGCGGCAGCGTCGGATCACCCGTGACGGTCACCTTGCCGATGTCGGTGGTGATGCCGACCAGTTTGTCGGTGATGTCCGGTGACTGGTTCACCGCCACGAGGACGAGGTCGACCGTCGCGCCCGGGCGTAGGTAGTCGCCGGTCTGCGCCGCCTGAATGTGCACATTGCGCAGAGCGACGTTCTTGACCGTCGCCTGATTGCCGTCGACGGCAGATTGCTGCATAGCAGTCTGCGCTATCTGGCCGGCGCTGCATCCTGAGATCGCGGCAGCACCGATCAGGGCGCCGGACGCAAGCACTGCGAGCTTTGCCGAGCGACGGCTCGAGCGGGAACTCGAGACTCGGTTGTCGAAGCGGTTCACTAACAGCCTCCTGCTCGGCCCTCGAACGCACTGGCGGTTCGACTATGCACAGTAGTAGGTCGGTCGGTCCTGCGGAAGCTGAGGGCCGGGAACCCGTAAGTAGGCGGTTAGAGCAGCGCAGTCACCCGATTCCTGAGACGAATCGTCCGGCGCCGACGGTCTCCGGATAGCGCCGAATGGATTCTGAATTGTCCGTTGCAGTGCATGAATTTTGCGGTCTGTCAACCCCCTCTCCGGACCCGCGGTGCCCCTGACCTGCACCGTTGTTCCGCACGTGTTTGCGCGGCGTGTTAGCATGGAGTGACGAAAGGGGCTCGAAACTGATGAATTTTGAGGTCGGAGACACCGTTGTCTATCCACACCACGGTGCTGCGTTGATCGAGGCGATTGAAACCCGAACCATAAAAGGGGAACCAAAGAAGTATCTCGTCTTGAAAGTGGCGCAAGGAGACCTGACAGTTCGAGTACCCGCTGAAAACGCCGAGTATGTCGGCGTCCGCGATGTGGTCGGCCAAGAGGGCCTCGACAAGGTGTTCCAGGTGCTCCGCGCGCCGCACACCGAGGAGCCGACCAACTGGTCGCGTCGCTACAAGGCCAACCTGGAAAAGCTTGCCTCCGGTGACGTCAACAAGGTTGCTGAGGTTGTTCGCGACCTGTGGCGCCGCGACCAGGAGCGTGGCCTGTCCGCAGGCGAGAAGCGCATGCTGGCCAAGGCCCGTCAGATTCTGGTCGGCGAACTTGCGCTGGCCGAGAGCACAGACGACGCCAGAGCGTCGATCATCCTGGACGAGGCGCTCGCCGCGGCTTCCTGAATCCCCTGACGCACGAGGACCGGGGTTGACCGGCACGGTCGCGGTGGTTCCGGCCGCCGGCTCCGGTGAACGGCTGGCAGCCGGCGTGCCGAAGGCTTTCTACGAGCTCGACGGCCGAACTCTGGTCGAACGTGCTGTTGATGGCTTGCTGCAATCTGGTGTGGTCGACCGCGTCGTCGTGGCGGTACCTGCTGACCGAACCGACCGGGCCAAGCTGATTTTGGGCCGCGACGCGACCGTCGTGGCCGGGGGCGCCAACCGTGGCGAGTCGGTGAGCTTAGCGTTGGCCGCGGTCGACGACGGCGCACAACCCGACTTTGTGCTGGTACATGACGCTGCGCGCGCTCTGACACCGCCGGATCTGGTGGTGCGGGTAGTCGAAGCGCTGTGGGCCGGGTATCCGGCGGTTGTGCCTGCGCTGCCGGTCTCGGACACCATCAAGGCCGTCGACGCCAACGGTGCTGTGCTCGGAACACCGGAGCGAGCTGGGCTGCGCGCGGTACAGACGCCACAGGGGTTCTCCACCGAACTGTTACTCCGGGCCTACCAGCAGGCCGGCACGGTGGACTTCACCGACGACGCGTCCCTGGTCGAGCACATCGGCGGTCAGGTTCAGGTCGTGGACGGCGATCCGCTCGCGTTCAAGATCACCACCCGGCTGGACCTGCTCCTGGCGCAAGCGATCGTGAGCCGGTGAACGCCCGCGTCGGCCTGGGCACCGATGTCCATGTCATCGAACCCGGCAGGCCGTGCTGGCTGTTGGGCCTGCTGTT
>CBAAAS010000652.1:0-1977 GCA_964658855.1 uncultured Mycobacterium sp. | reverse complement strand
CCACGGCGTTGAACGACAGCCGCCGTGACATCAAGCAGACCCTGCACGTCGCGCCTAACGTGTTTCAGAACTTCCTGAACATCTATCAACCGGCGCAGGCCGCGGTCACCGGAATTCTGGCCCTGTCGAACTTTGCCGACACTGTCCAATCAATATGCGGTTCAATCGAATCCGATGGCCGTGTGGGCGCCAAGCAGTCTGCGCGACTGTGCGAGCAGTACTTGTCTCCGATCATCAAGAACCGCCAGTACAACTTCCTGCCGATCGGCCTCAACCCGTTCGTGGGTGCATCGGCACGTCCGAATGAGATCACCTACAGCGAGGACAAGCTGAACCCGCACATACCGCCGCCGGGAGCGCCGGCCGGCCCGCCCCCCGCGGACAGCGCACCACCACCGGTATCGGCGCAGGCACTGCCGGGTGGGGCCGTACCGCCGGGGCCGATCGCCGTTCGTTCGACCGACCCCCACGGGGGGTTGCCGGGATTGATGGTCCCCGCGGCCGCGCCCCTGCCGCCGGGAGGGACGCCATGAGGCGCATACTCGCTGCGGCGCTTGCCGTCTCGTGCTTGTGCTTGCTGACGAGTTGTGCGGGCTGGCGGGGCCTCAACTCGCTACCGCTGCCGGGAACCGCAGGCAAGGGCAAGGGCGCGTACACCATTCAGGCTCAACTGCCCGATGTGGTCGTCATTCAGCCCAACACCCGCGTGCGGGTCGCTGACGTCAACATCGGCAACGTCACCAAGATCGAAGTCCAGGACTGGCATGCACTGGTGACCATGCGGATCGACGGCGACATTCATCTGCCGGCCAACAGCACCGCCAAGGTGGGCCAAACCAGTCTGTTGGGCTCCATGCACATCGAGTTGGCGCCGCCGAAGGACGAACCGCCGCAAGGGCAGCTCAAGAACGGCTCGGTGATCCCGCTGTCCAAAGCCGCGACCTACCCGACCACCGAGCAGACCCTGGCGTCGGTGGCGATTCTGCTCAACGGCGGCGGGCTGGGCCATATTCAGGAGTTGACAAAGACTTTCGCGACGGCGTTGACCGGCCGGGAGAAAGAGATGCGCAGCCTGTTGACCCAACTCGACATCTTCGTCACCGAGACGAAAAAGCAGACTGACGACATCATCACGGCCATCGAAAGTGTCAACTCGTTGGTCGGCCAGGTAGCGGACAAAGACCCAGTGGTCGATAAGGCGCTCACGACGATCCCGCAGGCGCTCGGAGTCCTGTCCGACACGCGCAAGACACTGGTCGACGCGATCGACAAGGTGGGCCAGTTCAGCGCGGTCGCCGCCTCCACGATCCAGCAGTCCAAGAAATCGCTCGTCGACAACTTCCGTAACCTCGCACCCGCGCTGCGCGAGCTGGCTAATGCTGGACCCGCGCTGACCAGGGGTCTGGACTTCCTCACCACCTTGCCGTGGGTGAAAAGCACCGTCCCCAACTGGTTTCGGGGCGACTTCGCCAACATCTCGCTCGTCGTCGACCTGACCCTGAGCCGCCTGGACAGCGGTTTCTTCACCGGGTCGAGGTGGGAAGGAAACCTCACCGAACTCGAGATGCAGTGGGGCCGAACGATCGGACAGATGCCCAGTCCGTACACCGCGGTCAATCCGTTGATCGCGGCCTACCACTGGGGGGGCTACTAGGATGGCGGCTTCGAGCAAGCTGCGTCTGTCGCGAGGCGTGTGGACCCAGCTGGCGATACTTGCGACGGTCACCCTGCTCTCCATCGGCGTGATGGCTTTCGGATTCATCAAAGTGCCTGCGCTGCTTGGGGTTGGCAGATACACGGTAAAGGTCGACCTACCCGCGTCCGGCGGGTTGTACCCGACATCGGTGGTGAACTATCGCGGCAGCGAGATCGGCAGCGTCAAGTCGGTCGACGTGACCCGGAACGGGGTCCAAGCCGTTCTGTCGCTGAAATCCGACATCGCGATTCCCCGCGACGTGACCGCCGCGGTGCACAGCC
>CBAAAS010000651.1:0-1982 GCA_964658855.1 uncultured Mycobacterium sp. | reverse complement strand
CGGTGACGATCTGTTCGGCCGCAACGTGGCCATGGCGGCGCGGGTTGCTGCCGAGGCCTGTGGCGGAGAGGTTTTGGTGAGCGACACCGTGCGCGAAGCGATCAGCGACTGCGATGACCTCGAGTTCGACGGCGGCCGTGAAGCAGAGTTGAAGGGCTTTGCCGGCACCTACCGGCTGTACGCCGTCGCCGCTGCGTGAGCCGGCAGGGTGGCTCAGTCCTCGCCGGCCTCGGAGAGGCGCTGTTGCAGCCGGTCGCGGATCTCGTTGGGCGTGTAGGCCCGTCGCCGCCGTTGGTCGCGGACAACCAGCACGCCACCGGCCGCCACCCCGACAACCCCGGCCAATCCCAGCAACTTCCAGACGGTGCGCATCGGCTCAGGTTATTCGCGAGTGCATCCCGACGGGGACGGTATTGCATATGGTGCGGTGGTGGACACGCACACAGTGACCTTGACCCAGGCTCTGGACCAGACCAGGACCGGTGACGTCTGGCTGTTTCGCGGGCACTCTGGACCTGACCGCGCGATCCAGACGATGTCGAACAGCCCGGTCAACCATGTCGGTATGACGGTCGCGATCGAGGACCTGCCGCCGTTGATGTGGCATGCCGAGCTCGGCGACAAGCTGACCGACGTCTGGACCGCGAGCAACCACCGGGGCGTGCAGCTCAACGACGCCCGGGAATCCGTCGAGCGGTGGCTGAACCACTACGGCCAGCGATGCTGGTTACGTCAGATGACCCCCGACGTCGACCGCGAGCAGGAGAACCGGCTACTGCGCGTCATCGCCCGCATGGACGGCACGCCATTTCCGTCCACGACCCGGCTAACCCTGCGCTGGCTGCGCGGACAGCTGCCGACCCGGTACGACTGGGTGCGCGGAATCCCGGTTCTGGACTCCCGCGTTCGCGAATCGACCCGGCGCCGCCGAGAGCAGCAACGCAAGGGCGGCTTCGAGTCCGCGTACTGCGCGGAGACGGTCGCCGTCACCTACGAGGAGATGGGGCTGATTCAAACCGAGAAACGGACGAATTGGTTTGACCCTGGCCGCTTTTGGAGCGGTGACGAGCTACCGCTGATCGCGCCCTATCGGCTGGGCAGCGAGATCGCCGTCATCGCCGGCTGATCGGCTGCCCTCACACGCCGAATTTGGTGCGTGCGTCATCGGTGACCGGGGTGAACAGGTTGACGAGATTTCCGTCCGGGTCTCGGAACAGCAGCGCCCGGTTGCCCCACGGCATCGTCGTCGGCTCCGTGACGATTTCCCCGACGTGCGCCCGCAGCCGCTCGTACTCGGCGTCCACGTCGTCGACCAGGAACTCGATGATCGCGCTCCGGTTCGCGCCCGGCTCGGCGGATCCCACCCCGAACAGCGGCACGGTCTTATCGCTGCCAATAGCCAACGTACCTACGGGCGTTGGGATTTCGGCGAAAAGCTCGTTGCCCCACACCGCGACCGTATCGGTCACCTTCTCGTAGAACGCGACCAGCCGCGCGACGTCGGCGGTGATGACCCGGGTCGATACGAATTTCATGGTGGCGATGCTAGGGGTCGCCTATGACAAGATGCGCAAGTCAGATCGGCGTCCAGATGTTGTTGTTCCAGAACCCCCAGGCACGCGCGGTCATGTTCCACATCACCTGTGCGCCCGGGGCCCACGGCGGTGGCGGTGGCTGCGGCGGCGCCCAGGTCGGTGGCACTCCCCACGGCCCGTTGCCCATCGCGCCACCCTGGCCGGCCGCGCGTTCCCAGTCGTGGCAGTGGTTCCAATCCCAGTCATAGATGCTGCCCCAGCCCGGGTCCCACGACTGGCCCGGACACCAGTGAAAGGTCGGCGCGGCCTGCGCGCTGGTCGGATCCGTTACGGCGCCGGTCAAACCCAGGGCACACAGGACCAGCGCGGCCCACATGTATACCGAGGCAGCATGCTTCATCGTCGCCATCTCCCAGAGTGTGCCTTAACCGGACCCCGGTCAGGCCC
>CBAAAS010000650.1:0-1984 GCA_964658855.1 uncultured Mycobacterium sp. | reverse complement strand
GATAGTAGGTGCCGGGAACAAAGGGATTGGACCCCGTCCCCACGGGATCGTCCGGGCGAAAGATATAATAGCCTGTCAGCAGGTTAAGGTAGTTGCGGAACATAAGGGCCCTCTCCCGCGGAGGTTTGCCCGCTTTGACCTCGGCGTCGGTCTGCAGCGCGCCGGTGGCTGCGGCGGAAGCCGTGCCGTCGCCCACCACCGGATCGGCGTCCGGCCACATCCAGGGCGTCACGTAATTTTCCGACCGAAAATAAGTATAGAGCGTCGAATTGGGGCTGGTGCTGGGATACGCGAGATCGAGCCCGTCATAGGGAATGCCGTCGATGATGTAGCCCGGCACCACCAGCACGTTGGAATCGCCGGCGCTGGTGAGGTTGATATTGACGTTGTAGGTCGGATTATTCATCTGACTGACATAGGTCGCGGCAGGCGTTGCGCTCCCGCTCCGGTAGACATAATCGACCGATCCCGGAGGGAGCCAGACGTTGACGTTGGAGCTATAGACCAGCGTGCCGGAATAGTTTTCCAGGAAGGTATTCGTCTTGTAAGTCTGCGGCGCCCCTTCCAGCGGACTCGACTGGGTGCTATTGGCTTCCAGTGTTTGATCGACCGAATTCGTTGCCAGGCTCTGGATGTTGTCGTAATCGTGATCGGTGGCGTTATAGACATTGGTTCCGACCTGGTTGAGGTAGTTGAGCCAGGGACTCATCTTTGGAACTTGGGTATAGGCGTAAATGGTGTTGGTGCCGTAAAAACTGTAATTGGTGCCGATAACCAGCCCGCCGCTCGGCGGTCCCGTGACGATATTGACGTACCCCGGCGCGGCCACCAGTGTGCGGGTGGTGTTCCAGGCGCCGTCGGTGAAAATCACCATGTACTTCACGACGTTCGGATTGCTAAAGCCGGCATTCGACATCATTTGCTCCATCGCCAGTCGTATCCCCTCGTCGGCCGCCGTCTGCCCGCCGAAGCGGAGACGCCTGACTCCCTGCGTGTAATAGTTCGCCTGGCCATATTCCGGGTCCTTGCCCGGCACATACCACGTGGAGACGCCGCCATAGGCCTCGCTGTTGGTGGTGATGTCGTACGATTCGTAGAGATCGTTGGTGGCTGCCTCGAGAAAGTTGGTGGTCAGGCCGAACTCCAGCCGCGCATTGCTGGCGAACGAAACGAGCCCGATGTAATCCGAGCTCGTGTCGAAGAAATTGAGAAATGTCACAATCGCCGGAGCCAGTCCGACAGCACCGGGCGAAAGCCCATTGTTCACCGGCACCAACATGGAACCCGAGCGGTCGACCACCACCATGATCAGACGCGGATTGCGGGTCGCCACGGCGGAGGACGAAACCTTCAGGTCGGTGATATGATTGAAGATGCCGATGAAATAGGTGTGCACCGGGCAGCGCGCGTTGCACGAGGCGGTGGTGACATCGCCGCCCGGGCCGGTCGTGAGCGTAACCTGAACGAAGCGGCGATAAGCGCCGTTGGCATCCTGCGCCGGTGCCGTGGGATCGTAAAAATTGTAGGTATAAGTCGTCGCGTTGACCTGGGTTTCCGTGGCCGTGCTGTTGATCTTTGACAAGTCGGTATAATTCGCGACCGCGAAATTGCGGATCGTCGTTGCCACATCGGCCCGGTTGGTGGCGACGACGCTGGATTGATGGAAGTTGCCCACCGCCGCCAGCGCCGCCCCGTCCACCGCCCGGCTGATGCGCGCCTTGGCGAGGTAGAGCAGGCCCGAGTCGATGGCCAGGCCGCAAAGCAGAATGATCGCGGTCAGCGCGAGGGTGAAAAACACGATCGTTTGCGCCTGCTGCTTCCGGGCATGCCGGTACTCGTAAAACCTCGAGACGTGAGCCGGAACGTGAATCATATTGCGGAGGATCGGTTCTAAAAAACTCGCCGCTTAACCGCCACCGGGACCGATAGGAGTCGGCGTGGGGGTGGGTACCGGAGTGGGCGTCGGAGTCGGCGTCGGGGTGGG
>CBAAAS010000649.1:0-1993 GCA_964658855.1 uncultured Mycobacterium sp. | reverse complement strand
TGGCCGGCGCGCTGGCCCGGAAGGGGCCGCTGCTGGTGGTCACCGCCACCGGCCGAGAGGCCGACGACCTTGCGGCTGAGTTGCGCGGCGTTCTCGGCGACGCGGTCGCGATGTTCCCGTCCTGGGAGACGCTGCCGCACGAGCGGCTCTCGCCCGGCGTCGATACCGTCGGCGCCCGGATGATGCTGCTGCGTCGGCTGACGCATCCACAGGACAGTCGGCTCGGCCCGCCGCTGCAGGTGGTGGTCACCGCGGTCCGATCGCTGCTGCAACCGATGGCCTCGCGACTGGGCCTGGCCGAACCCCTCTCCCTGACCGTCGGCGACGATGTGGCCTTCTCCGACGTCATCACCCGGCTGGCCGAGCTGGCTTACACGCGGGTGGACATGGTCGGGCGGCGCGGCGAATTCGCGGTCCGCGGTGGCATTCTCGACGTTTTCGCGCCGACCGCCGAGCATCCGGTACGGGTCGAGTTCTGGGGCGACGAGGTCAGTGAGATGCGGATGTTCTCGGTGGCCGATCAGCGGTCGATTCCCGAGATCAGCGTCGACTCCGTGGTCGCAGTCGCGTGCCGCGAGCTGTTGCTGACCGAGGATGTGCGGGCGCGCGCGGCCGAGCTGGCCGGACATCAGCCGGCGCCCGAGCACGGCATCACCGGCGGCGTCGGCGAGATGCTGGCCAAGCTCGCCGAGGGTATCCCGGTCGACGGTATGGAGGCACTGCTCTCGGTGCTATGTCCTGCGGAAAGTGGGGCACTGGCCCTGCTGACCGATCAGCTGGCCGACGGCACGCCGGTGCTGGTCTGCGACCCGGAGAAGGTCCGGACCCGGGCAGCCGACCTGATCAAGACCGGCCGCGAATTCCTCGACGCGTCCTGGTCGGTGGCCGCGGTGGGTGGCGATTCGCCGATCGACGTCGAGCAGCTCGGCGGATCGGGCTTCCGCGGACTCGCAGAGGTGCGCGACGCCGCGCGCCAGTCCGGGCATCCGTGGTGGACGCTGTCCCAGCTGTCCGACGAGTCGGCTATCGAACTGGACATCCGGTCGGCTCCATCGGCGCGCGGCCACCAGCGTGATATCGACGAGGTGTTCGCGATGCTGCGCGCGCACGGGGCGACCGGTGGGGCGGCCGCCGTCGTCGCACCGGGCACCGGAACCGCGCATCGGGTCGTCGAGCAGCTGGCCGAATCCGACACGCCGGCAACGATGTTGGAGCCGGGAGCCGAGCCCAAACCCGGCGTCGTCGGCGTGCTCCAAGGCCCACTGCACGACGGCGTGGTCTTCCCGGGCGCAGACCTGGTGATCATCACCGAGACCGACCTGACCGGCAACCGGATGACCGCCACCGACGGCAAACGGCTGGCCGCCAAGCGCCGCAACACCGTCGACCCGCTGGCGCTGACCGCGGGCGACCTGGTGGTGCACGACCAGCACGGCATCGGCCGGTTCGTGGAGATGACCGAACGCACCGTCGGCGGCGCGCGTCGCGAGTACCTCGTGCTGGAGTACTCGTCGAGCAAGCGGGGGCAGAACGAGACCGACAAGCTCTACGTGCCGATGGACTCGCTCGATCAGCTGTCCCGGTATGTCGGTGGGCAGGCGCCGTCGTTGAGCCGGCTCGGCGGCAGCGACTGGACCAACACCAAAACCAAAGCGCGCAAAGCGGTTCGGGAGATCGCCGGCGAGCTGGTGGCGCTCTACGCCAAGCGGCAGGCCAGCGCCGGCTACGCGTTCGGCCCGGACACTCCGTGGCAGGCCGAGATGGAGGACGCGTTCGGCTTCACCGAGACCATGGATCAGCTCACCGCCATCACCGAGGTCAAGTCCGACATGGAAAAGCCGGTGCCGATGGACCGGGTGATCTGTGGCGACGTCGGCTACGGCAAGACCGAGATCGCGGTCCGGGCGGCGTTCAAAGCGGTCCAGGACGGCAAGCAGGTCGCGGTGCTGGTGCCCACCACGCTGCTGGCCGACCAGCACTTCCAGACGTTCAC
>CBAAAS010000648.1:0-2000 GCA_964658855.1 uncultured Mycobacterium sp. | reverse complement strand
GGCGCTTCCGATCATCATCATCTGGGTGCTGTTAGCGGTCGGCGTCAATGTCTTCGTCCCACAACTGGAGAAGGTTGCCGAAGAAATCTCGGTGCCGCTCTCGCCGTCCGACGCACCGTCGGTGACCGGGATGAAGCACATCGGTGAGAAGTTCAAGGAGTACGACTCCGACAACCTCGTACTGGTGACCCTGGTCGGTGACAAACCACTCGGGCCGGACGCCCACAAGTTCTACGACGAACTGGTCAAGAAGATCCAGGCTGACCACGAACACGTCGAGCATGCGCTGAACTTCTGGGGCCAGCGATTCACGTCCTCGGGTGTCGAGAGCTACGACCATAAGGCCGCCTACGTTCAGGTCAACCTGAAGGGTGACCAGGGTGGTGCCGAAGGCGACAAATCTGTTGCCGCCGTTCGCAAAATCGTCGCGGACTCCAAGCCGCCGGCGGGGGTGAAGGCCTTCGTCGCCGGCCAGGGGGCCCTGACTGCCGACACGATCGTGGTCGGCGATGCGAGCCTGGCCAAAATCACGCTGATCACGGTCGTCATCATCGCGCTCATGCTGATGTTCGTGTACCGCTCCATCGGCACCGTGTTGCTGACCATGGTGATCCTCTTCGTGGGGCTGGCGGCCGGCCGCGGCGTGGTTTCGCTGCTGGGCGAAACCGGCATCATGGGGTTGTCAACCTTCGCCGTGAACCTGCTGACCTCGCTGGCCATCGCGGCGGGTACCGATTACGCGATTTTCATGGTCGGCCGCTACCAGGAGGGCCGTGAACGGGGCTTGGACCGTGAAGCCGCCTACTACGACACCTTCGCCGGCGTCAGCAAGGTGGTCCTAGGCTCCGGTCTGACCATTGTCGGGGCGCTGGCCTGCTTGAAGTTCACCCGGCTGCCCTACTTCAGTTCGCTGGCGTTCCCGTGCGCAGTGGGACTGCTGGTGGTGGTGGCGGCTGGGGTCACGCTGACGCCCGCTCTCATCGTATTCGCCAGTGGCTTCGGTCTTTTCGATCCGAAGCGCGAGTTCAACTACACCCGGTGGCGCCGCCTGGCGACCGCCATCGTGCGATGGCCGGCGCCCATCCTCGCCATCTCGGTCATCATGGCGCTCGTCGGCGCCCTCGGCTTGGCGGGGTTCACCCCGCGCTACAACGACCTTTACTACCTGCCGCACAGTGCCCAGTCGGTGCAGGCGTACGACGCGGCCGACCAACACTTCACCCAGGCCCGCCTGAACCCGGACCTGTTGATGATCGAGTCGGACCACGATCTGCGTAATCCCCGAGACATGCTGGTGCTGGACAAGGTTGCCGGCGCGATCTTCCGAGTGCCGGGCATCGAACGGGTGCAGAGCATCACCCGACCGCTCGGCCCGCCGATCGAGGACGGATCCATTCCGTTCCAGCTCAGCGTGCAGAGTGCGCCGATCCGCGACAACCTCAGCTACCTGAAGGCCCGTACCGGCGACATCAAAAAGATCACCGAATTCCTCGGCACCCAGATCGCCCTGCTGGAGCGCCAGTACGCGATTACCCAGAAGCTCGCGAACGCCGCGGACGACAGCTCAAAGACCACTGGGGAGACGGCGGCTATCACGGATGAAATCCGGGACAACTTCGCAAATTTCGACGATTTTTACCGGCCGATCCGCAGCTACTTTTACTGGGACAAGCACTGCTTCGACATTCCCATCTGCTGGTCCACCAGATCGTTGTTCGACTCATTGGACGGGTTCGATAAATTGGCGGAGAAGTTCCACGCCCTCACCACCGACCTCAACGACACGGCTGCGGCCACGCGCGAATTATTAGCGATCATTCCCGAGAACATCGCTGTCTCCAAAGCGATCCGCGATACGACGCTGACGATCTACAGCTCGTTCAACAGCCTGATCGATCAGTTCGACCGGCTGACCGACACCAATGCCGTGATGGGCAAGTCGTTCAACGACGCTCGGGTGGAGAGCCTGTTCTACCTGCCGCCCGAGATCTTCCAGAACT
>CBAAAS010000647.1:0-2010 GCA_964658855.1 uncultured Mycobacterium sp. | reverse complement strand
CGTGATACTCGGTGTAGCCCTTCCAGTAGGCCGTGATGTTGCCCGCGTTGCCCACCGGCAGAGCGTGAACGTCGGGCGCGTAGCCCAACACGTCGACGATTTCGAACGCGGCTGTCTTCTGGCCTTCGATGCGAACCGGGTTGACGGAGTTGACCAACGCGATCGTCGGGAAGTCGGCGACGATCTTGCGGGCCACTTCAAGGCAGTCGTCGAAGTTGCCGTCGACCTGGATGATCTTGGCGCCGTGCATCACCGCCTGCGCGAGCTTGCCCATCGCGATTTTGCCCTGCGGGATGAGGACCGCGCAGGTGATGCCGGCACGGGCGGCGTATGCCGCGGCCGAGGCCGACGTGTTGCCGGTCGACGCGCACAGCACCGCCTGCTGACCGCGGGCCACCGCGTCGGTGACGGCCATCGTCATGCCGCGATCTTTGAACGAGCCGGTCGGGTTGAGCCCCTCGACCTTCAGATGTACCGTGCAGCCGGTCTTCTCCGACAGCCTCGGCGCCGAGATCAGCGGAGTGCCACCTTCGAACAACGTGACGGGAACCCAGTTGTCGCCGACCGGCAGCCGGTCGCGGTATGCCTCGATCAGCCCCGGCCACTGGCGGTGGACGGCGGCCTTGGACGGGGTCATTCGTTGGTTCCTTCCAGCCGCAGGACGCTGGCCACGCCCTGCACCACGTCGAGTTCGGCCAGCGCGTCGACGGTTTCGGACAGGGCAGCGTCGGTCGCGGTGTGGGTGACCACGACGACACGCGCTCCGATGCGCCGTCCGCCTTCGCCGACCACGCCCTCCTGTCGAACCTCGGCGATGCTGACCTCACGCTTGGCGAATTCCGCTGCGACCGTTGCCAATACACCGGGCTTGTCGGCGACGTCCATGCTGACGTAGTAGCGGGTGGGGATCACGCCCATCGGCGCGATAGACAGTTGGGCGTATTTCGACTCTTTGGGCGCCCGGCTGCCCAGCACCCGGTTGCGGGCTGCCATCACCAGGTCGCCGGTGACTGCCGACGCGGTCGGTGCGCCGCCGGCACCCTGCCCATAGAACATCAGCCGGCCGGCGGCTTCCGCCTCGACCACGACCGCGTTGAACGCGCCGTTGACGGTGGCCAGCGGATGCTTCAGCGGTACCAGCGCCGGGTACACCCGGGCCGAAACCTGCTGTTGCCCATCGTCGGTGGTGATCCGCTCGCAGATCGACAGCAACTTGATCGTGCAGCCGAGGGAACGCGCGGAAGCGAAGTCGTCCGGGCTGATCTTGGTGATGCCCTCGCGATAGACGTCATCGGCGGTCACCCGGGTGTGGAATGCGATGGACGCCAGGATGGCCGCTTTCGCCGCGGCGTCGTAGCCTTCCACGTCGGCGGTGGGATCGGCTTCGGCGTAGCCGAGCGCGCTCGCGTCGGCCAGAGCCTTCTCGTAGCTGGCGCCGGTGCTGTCCATCTCGGACAGGATGTAGTTGGTGGTGCCGTTGACGATCCCGGCCACCCGCTGCACGGTGTCGCCGGCCAGCGATTGGGTCAGCGGGCGGATCACCGGGATGGCACCGGCCACCGCGGCCTCGAAATACAAGTCGACGTGGGCGTTTTCGGCGGCCTGGGCCAGCTCGCCGGTAGACACCGAGAGCAGGGCCTTGTTCGCCGTCACGACCGACTTGCCGTGCTCGAGCGCGGACAGGATCGCCTTGCGCGACGGCTCGACCGGCCCCATCACCTCGACGACGATGTCGACGTCGTCGCGGCTGACCAGCGCGTCGATGTCGTCGGTGAGCAGATCGGCCGGCACTCCACGGTCGTCGGCGACGCGACGCACACCGATGCCACGCAGGATCAGGGGCGCACCGATGCGGGCTGCGAGGTCGTCGGCGCTCGCCTCGATGATGCGAACAACCTCACTGCCCACATTGCCCAGCCCCAAAACCGCTACACCGACGGGCTTTTCATCAGTAGACACGACTCACCTCACTTCCAGACTCAGTAGATCGTCGACCGTCTCCCTGCGCAG
>CBAAAS010000646.1:0-2013 GCA_964658855.1 uncultured Mycobacterium sp. | reverse complement strand
CCGTTTGCGACAGATAGTAGAGATTCAGCAGGACGGCGAACGCGCAAAGCACCACCGTGCGTGAGTTATTGACGCTGAACAACCCGGTGGCAATGTCGGGCGCACGCTTCACCGCCCGCAACGTCCGTCGCATCGAGGTGACACGGTCCAGTCCGGCGCCAGCCAGGAATGTGCCGCACCCGACGATGACGATCAGCGCACCCGCAACGATGTAGGTGTTGTCCATCCGTGGGACGGTCCCGGGCCACTCGTTCTCTCGAAGCTGGGCCAAGGGTGCCAGGCAGAGGAACATGTAGGTGTAGGACCAGAACATCACCTCGAAAAGGCGCCGCTCACCACTGCCCATCAACCAGGCGAATCGCGCGGCGCACATCACCGTCGCCGGCAGTGTCCAGAGCCAGTAAGAGTTGGGCGGGTTACTGGTGAAGGTGATGATCGCGACGGGCCCGAACACCGCCATGCCGGCGAAGACCCACACCGTGACAAGCGCCCCGCCGGTCTGGGTTTTCGCATGCAGGCGCAGCCTCGTTGCGAGTGGCAACGGCATGGGTGAGCCGACGTGGAGACGGTCGAGGACCGCGACAGTCCCAGCGGTCGCTGTGCTGACAGGCGATGAATCCGGCTGTGTGCGTTCGGGTGTGAAACTGCCGGCCGGGCCCGCCCAAGGCCTCACTCGAAGCAGCGCCAGCGCCACGTAGAACGTCATCGCTGTCGCGATACCTGCCGCCACGCCCTCAGCGGTGCGGAACACCAGCCCGGCGCCGGGCACCGTCACCAGCATCACCAGCACGTAGCAGATCTTGAGGTTCAACGCATCGGCGCTCCGGTTGAAGGTGCGCAGAAAGATTGTGACCGCGACGGACCATGCAGCCAAGGCGAATTCGAAGGCGATGATCGGAATGATCGTTTGCGTCGCTTCAAAGGTGCGGCCGAGAACGAGTTGACCGATGTTCGGGGGTACAAAAAACAGCGCAACGCCGAGCAGGAGGGATCCCGAGCTGGTGACCAGGGTGATTCGGGTCAACGACTTCCACACCTGAGGTGGCGTCATGTTCTGGCGTCTGCTCTCGGGTATCACCGCCAACGGAAGCGCACCTACCGCGATTGCGACGGGTGCCAGCAGTGCCGTCGCACCGCGCAGTGCGGCGGCGATACCAGGGTTCAAGATGACGGAGGTGAAGAGCAAAACCGCGAAGACGGTCAGTTGCTCGAGGCCGGAGTCGATGCCGTACCGGGCTCGGTGCTGCCAGCCATCAGAAATCCACGCCCGGTATTCCCTGAAGCGCGGGGTAATACGAACGGCCACAAGCATTCCGAGCAGAGCACCGAAGGCGAGAGCGGCCCAGCCCCCGAGAAGGTAAGCCGTGGTTGCCACCGGCAAGTGCAACCAGGTCGCACCCAGCAGCGCGGCCGAGCCGATGAACCACAGCCCATCCCAGAGCGCCGCGACATGTGCGCGGCCTTCCGCGATCGCGACGTAGCGGAGTACGTCTTCGGTCAGCACGATCGGCGTCGCGATGATGATCATCAACGCGGGCAGACGGACACCCGGACCCGCGACGACCCACATGACCGCACCCACGACGGGACTGACCAATAGTGCACTGGTGATCGCGAAGGAGCCTTCCCGCCTGATGTCGGACGAGGTGCGCCCCGCCGTGAGCAACAGCGGGGTGCCCAAAGCTCCGCGCAGGACACCGATGGCGGCGGCCAGCAGCGTCAGCAGCAGTGCGATCTGACCGAAATCCTGGCTTCCCGTCACCACCGCAACGGCGTAGATGATCAGGCCGTTACTGAGACTGGAGAACACCTGGTCGGCAGCGCCCGAAATAGCGCGGACTTTGCTCATCGACAAACCTGCGGGCATGGCTCAGTCCCTGTTACCTGTTGCCCAGATCTTCTCGAAAGCCCCGATCGAGTCGGTGGCTCCGTGATTCGAGAAGAGTTCGAAGGTGGCGAAACTTCCCTGCCACTCCGAAAAACGCGGGTCTGTCACAACCTGATGTGTCCCAG
>CBAAAS010000645.1:0-2035 GCA_964658855.1 uncultured Mycobacterium sp. | reverse complement strand
CGTACTCGATCCCGGCGTGGCTGAGCGCGTCGATGAAGTTGTCGTCGCTGGGATCTGCCTCGCCCGGTATCGAGAAGGCGGTGGCCACCGTCAAAAGACAGCCGATACCGATCAATGCGCGCACCGCCAACGGTTGGTTGCTCAGTGCCGGCATCCAATTGCGACCCATACCCACCCCCGGATGTCTGATGTGTCGCATCGAACTTTGGTCTACCGCAGTCACGTTCACAACACGACCGGGTTAAGGTTCGCGCACGTTTGAGGCGACACGCGGTCGAGCGTTCGGTATCGGGGCGTGTCCCGGGTTCGCGTACATGACAATTCGGACATGACGGGTGACATCTCGCGTCAGACATTTCTGCGCGGCGCCGTAGGGGCGTTGGCCGCGGGCGCACTCGTCGGCTCAGGGCGTGCCGGCGGCGCGCCGCTCCCGTCGGGCTGGGATGGACTGTCCATCGGCGGGCAGGTCATCCGGCCGGACTCTCCGCAATTCGGTTCGGCCAAAGCGGTTTTCAATAGTAACTACAACGGGATGACGCCCGCGGCGGTCGTCGTTCCGACATCGCCCGCCGACGTGCAGAAGGCCATGACGTTCGCCGCCGCAAACAATCTCAAGGTCGCTCCACGCGGCGGTGGGCATTCGTACGTGGGAGCCTCGACCGCTAACGGCACGATGGTGCTCGATCTGCGGCAACTGCCTGGCGACGTCAAATACGACGCCGCTTCCGGCCTCGTCACAGTGACCCCTGCGACGAGTCTGTATGCGATGCACCAGGTGCTGGCGGCCGCGGGTCGCGGTATCCCGACCGGCACGTGCCCGTCGGTGGGAGCGGCGGGTCACGCCCTCGGCGGCGGACTCGGTGCGCATTCCCGGCATGCCGGCTTGATGTCGGATGCACTGCGGTCGGCCACCGTTGTGCTGCCCAACGGTCAGGCGGTCACCGCGTCCACCAATTCGCAGCCCGACCTGTTCTGGGCGTTGCGCGGTGGCGGTGGCGGCAACTTCGGCGTCACCACCTCACTGACTTTCGCCACCTTTCCGACGTCCGAGGTCGACGCGGTGAACCTGAACTTCCCAGTAGAGTCGTTCGCCCAGATGCTGGTGGGTTGGCAGAACTGGCTGCGCACCGCGGACCGAAGCTGCTGGGCTCTGGCGGATGCCACTGTCGACCCGATGGGCACGCACTGCCGCATCCTGGCGACATGTCCGGCTGGATCGGGCGGCAGCGTCGCGTCGGCCATCACCGCGGCCGTAGGCCTCCAGCCCACCGGGACGGACAGCCATACGTTCAACTATTTGGATCTGACGAACTACCTGGCTGCCGGTAATCTCAACCCCTCACCCCTCGGATATGTCGGCGGCTCAGACGTTTTCACGACGATCACGCCGGCGGCCGCCCAGGGGATCGCGGCGGCGGTCGACGCGTTCCCGCGCGGAGCGGGTCGCATGTTGGCCATCATGCACGCGCTCGACGGAGCTTTGGCCGATGTGCCCACGGGGGCGTCGGCGTTCCCGTGGCGACGGCAGTCGTCGCTGGTGCAGTGGTATGTCGAAACGCCGGGGGATCCGTCGGGTGCGCTGGGCTGGCTGGGCGCGGCGCACCGAGCCGTTCAGCCGTATTCGGTTGGCGGATATGCGAATTACCTCGAGGCCAACCAGCCGGTGTCGCGCTACTTCGGACCGAATCTCGGGCAGCTGAGCGCCGTTCGGCAGAAGTATGACCCGGGTCGGGTGATGTTCTCCGGGCTGCCGGTGTGAGCTTGGCCTAGTGGTTATCCACAGTCGGATGTTTATCCACAAATGCGCTGCGCGCGGGACGGGATGTCGGTGCGCAGCAATATAATTCGAATATGCGTTCTAGTAGTCGTGAGGAGATTGTCGAGGTTCTCGACGCGCTCGAGGCCGACTACAAGCGTGCCCTGGACTTGAGGTTCGGCGTGCTGACCACACCGGAGCGGCTGACCGTGTTGGAGCGGTTCGAGGGTTTTCGCCGTCAGCAGCCGGCCGTCGAGCACGCCCTGATCAATCAGCTCG
>CBAAAS010000644.1:0-2035 GCA_964658855.1 uncultured Mycobacterium sp. | reverse complement strand
CCGCCGAGCCACAAGACCAAGCGCGGCACACCGTCGATGGGTGGGGTCGCCATCCTGGCCGGCATCTGGGCGGGTTACCTCGGCACCCACCTGGCCGGTCTGGCGTTCAACGGCAACGGCCCGTCGGCCTCGGGTCTGCTCGTGCTGTTCCTGGCCACCACGCTCGGCGGCGTGGGATTCGTCGACGACCTGATCAAGATCCGGCGATCACGCAACCTGGGGCTGAACAAGACGGCCAAGACAGTCGGTCAGATCACCGCCGCCGTCCTGGTCGGCATCCTGGTCCTGCAGTTCCGCAATGACGCCGGGCTGACACCTGGCACCTCGGACCTGTCGTATGTTCGCGAAATCGCCACTGTGACACTGGCTCCCGCACTTTTCGTGCTGTTCTGCGTGATCGTCGTCAGCGCCTGGTCGAACGCGGTCAACTTCACCGACGGACTGGACGGCCTGGCCGCGGGCTCGATGGCCATGGTGACCGCCGCCTACGTGCTGATCACGTTCTGGCAGTACCGCAACGCGTGCGCGACCGCGCCAGGACTGGGCTGCTACAACGTGCGCGATCCGCTGGATCTGGCGATCATCGCCGCCGCGACCGCGGGCGCATGCATCGGTTTCCTGTGGTGGAACGCCGCACCGGCCAAGATCTTCATGGGCGACACCGGGTCGCTGGCTCTGGGCGGGATCATCGCCGGTATCTCGGTGACCAGCCGTACCGAGATCCTGGCGGTGGTGCTCGGCTCGCTGTTCGTCGCCGAAATCGTCTCGGTGGTGGTGCAGATCCTGGCTTTCCGGACGACCGGTCGCCGGGTGTTCCGGATGGCGCCCTTCCATCATCACTTCGAGCTGCTCGGCTGGGCCGAGACGACGGTGATCATCCGGTTCTGGCTACTCACCGCGATCAGCTGCGGTCTGGGCGTTGCGCTGTTCTACAGCGAATGGCTCGCCGCTACCGGCGGCGGCTGAGGCGCAGATGAGCCCCACGCTCGAGCCGCTGTCGGCAGGGGCGCCGGTATTGGTCGCGGGCGGCGGCATAACGGGTCGCGCGGTGCTGGCGGCCCTCGCTGCGCTGGGGGCGACGGCGACACTGTGCGACGACGACCCCGCTACCCGACGGCAGTTCGCCGAGTCCGGCACACCGACCGAAGACTCGGCGTCCGCCGCAGCGCACGTCGCCGACTACGTACTGGTAATCGTCAGCCCGGGATTTTCACCGACCGCGCCGGTGCCCGCAGCCGCCGCAGCCGCCGGTGTCCCGGTCTGGGGCGACGTCGAGCTGGCCTGGCGACTCGACCAGGCCGGCCACTACGGGCCCCCGCGGCGCTGGCTGACGGTCACCGGTACCAACGGCAAGACCACCACCACGTCGATGCTGCACGCCATGCTCATCGCCGCAGGCCTCAACAGCCGCCTTTGCGGCAACATCGGCAACCCGGTTCTCAGTGCCTTGTCCGGCGGACCGCACGGCCTCGCCGACGTGCTGGCCGTCGAGCTGTCGAGCTTCCAGCTGCACTGGGCGCCGTCGGTGCGACCCGAGGCCGGGGTCGTGCTCAACATCGCCGAAGATCACCTCGACTGGCACGGCACGATGGCTGACTACGCCGCCGCGAAGGCCGGCGTGCTGCGTGGCCGGGTGGCGGTGGCCGGGCTGGACGACCAGCGGGCGGCCGAGCTACTCGCGGCGGCCCCGGCGCCGATCCGGGTGGGTTTTCGGCTCGGTGAACCCGCGGCCGGCGAACTCGGCGTACGCGACGGCGAGCTGATCGACAGGGCTTTTCCCTCAGCCGGCTCCTCGCCCAGCCCTGGTGGCGAGGCGCTGGCCCCGGTGTCGTCCATTCCGGTGCCCGGCCCGGTGGGCGTGCTCGACGCCTTGGCGGCGGCGGCACTGGCCCGCAGCATCGGGGTGCCGGGCGAGGCGATCGCTTCGGCGCTGTCGTCGTTCCGGGTGGGCCGACACCGCGCCGAGCTCGTTGCGGTCGTCGACCAGATCAGCTACGTCGACGACTCCAAGGCGACCAACCCGCATGCCGCCGAG
>CBAAAS010000643.1:0-2038 GCA_964658855.1 uncultured Mycobacterium sp. | reverse complement strand
GTCCTCGGTCCGCTGTGGAAGAAGAATCCCTGGTCTGCGACCTATCGGCAGGAACGGCTGGAGCCCAGCGAGCGACCGGTCGGCTGGCTGTCCGGGTCGTGCCTGCTGGTGCGTCGCGCGGCCTTCGAGCAGATCGGCGGGTTCGACGAGCGCTTCTTCATGTACATGGAGGACGTCGACCTCGGCGACCGGATGGGCCGGGCCGGCTGGCTTAACGTCTACGTGCCGACGGCCGAAGTGCTGCATCACAAGGGTCACGCCACCGCGCGAGAGTCGTCGCGCAATCTGGCCGTGCATCACAAAAGCACCTACATCTACCTCGCCGACCGGCATTCTGGACCTTGGCGTGCCCCGCTGCGCTGGGGCCTTCGGGCCGGTCTGGCGGTGCGGTCGCGGTTGATGGTGCGTAATTCTCCCGAGGAGCGGCGCTGATGGCTAAGCAGGTTGACGCAGTCGTTCTGGTCGGCGGCAAAGGGACTCGGCTGCGGCCCTTGACGTTGTCAGCGCCGAAGCCGATGCTGCCGACGGCGGGGCTGCCATTTCTGACTCACCTGCTGTCACGGATCGCCGCGGCCGGGATCGAGCACGTGATCCTCGGAACGTCCTACAAGCCGGGGGTTTTCGAGGCGGAATTCGGCGACGGCTCGAAGCTGGGCCTGCAGATCGACTACGTGACCGAGCAGACTCCGCTGGGCACCGGCGGCGGAATCGCCAACGTGGCGGGCTATCTGCGGCACGGCACCGCGATGGTGTTCAACGGCGACGTGCTCTCCGGAGCCGATCTGGGACAACTGCTGGACTACCACAACGAGCAGCAGGCTGACCTGACGCTGCACCTGGTGCGGGTCGGCGACCCCCGCGCCTTCGGCTGCGTGCCGACCGAAAACGGCCGTGTCACGGCATTTTTGGAGAAGACCGAAGATCCGCCGACCGATCAGATCAATGCCGGCTGCTACGTGTTCTCCCGCGAGACCATCGATCGCATTCCGCGCGGCCGCGAGGTGTCGGTGGAGCGTGAGGTGTTCCCCGCGTTCCTGTCCGACGGGGTCAAGGTGTGCGGCTATGTCGACGCCAGCTACTGGCGCGATATGGGCACCCCGGAAGACTTCGTCCGCGGATCGGCCGACCTGGTCCGCGGTATCGCGCCGTCGCCGGCACTCGGCGGCCACCGCGGCGAGCAGTTGGTGCACGACGGCGCCGCGGTCTCGCCCGGTGCCCTGTTGATCGGCGGCACAGTCGTCGGTCGCGGCGCCGAAATCGGGCCTGGCGCACGGTTGGACGGCGCGGTTATCTTCGACGGTGTCCGGATCGAGGCGGGCAGCGTGATCGAAAGGTCGATCATCGGATTCGGCGCGCGGATCGGGCCACGGGCACTGATCCGTGACGGCGTGATCGGCGACGGCGCCGACATCGGCGCCCGCTGCGAGCTGCTGCGTGGCGCGCGGGTGTGGCCCGGCGTCAGCATTCCCGACGGCGGGATCCGCTACTCCAGCGACGTGTGAGCCGCGCTACGCGTAGAGCTCTTTGTGGGCGCGGACGAAATCTTCGACGCTTTGCGGGGGATGGCCGGTAATTTCCTGCACCCCAGCGGTAGAGCGGTTGTATCGGTCCTCGCGATGTAGGCGCGCCATCGTCGCGATGTGTTCGGAGGTGTGTGCATCGAGTCCCGACTGCGCGAGCTGGCTTTCCCACTGTTCGACGTCGAGGCGCCGCCCGGTGACCGGCCGCCCCAGCGCCTGACTGTATTGCGCCGCAAGGCCATCGATGTCGAGGGTGGTGGGCCCGGTCAGCTCGTACACGGCGCCGATGTGTTCGGCCGGACTACGCAGTATGGCGCTGACCACGTCGGCGACATCCCGGGCTGCGATCGGTGATGTTCGGCCGGCGCCGAAAGGTAGCGCGAGCACACCCTTTTCGCGTATCGAGTGGGCGGCGAGCAAGGTGAACAGCGGATTCTCCAGGAAGACCGTGGGCCGAATCTGCACCGCCGGTACCGGGGACCAGTCGACGATGTGTTCGGCGAGCCAATGCAGTCGTT
>CBAAAS010000642.1:0-2039 GCA_964658855.1 uncultured Mycobacterium sp. | reverse complement strand
GGCGACCAGCTGCACGGTCAGGCCCGCGGGGGCATCGGCTACCAGCTGCAGAGCAATGAGTCCCCGGGCCAGCGTTTGCGAGCCAGGCGCAGTGGTTGTCGGGGCCATGTCAGCGAGCTGCGATCTTGCTTGACAGACAACGCGCCGAGAGTGATGCTCTATACATAGTGCACATTGGTGTGCGATTTTAGCACACATGGTTAACGAGAAACGAGAACCTGATTTCCGCCGGGGCGGCAGGACCAGGGCGGCAGGAGAGGAATCGGTGGCCGAGCACGAGAGCGTGTGGAGTGACCTGCAGGGTGTCCCGTTTGTGCAGGGGTACCTGGATGCCGGCGGTGTGCGAACCCGCTACCTGCATGCCGGCGACGAGAGCAAGCCGACGCTCGTGCTGCTGCACGGCTCCGGCGGTCACGCCGAGGCCTACGTCCGCAACCTGGAGGCGCACGCCGAGCATTTCTCGACGTGGTCGATCGACATGCTCGGTCACGGCTACACCGATAAACCCGGCCACCCCTTGGAGATTCGCCACTACATCGATCATCTACTGGCTTTCCTGGACGCCATCGGTGTCAAGCACGCCCACCTGTCCGGCGAATCGCTCGGCGGGTGGGTCGTATCGAAGGTCGCAGCCGAGTTCCCGGAGAAGGTCAACCGGTTGGTGCTCAACACCGCCGGCGGTTCGCAAGCCGACCCCGAGGTGATGAAGCGGATCATCACCCTGTCGATGGCAGCGGCCGAGGACCCGACCTGGGAAACCGTGCAGGCGCGGATCAAATGGCTGATGGCTGACAAGTCGAAGGGCTACGACGACCTCGTCGCGAGCCGGCAACGGGTGTACCGCCAACCGGGTTTCGTTTGCGCGATGCGCGACATTATGGCGTTGCAGGATCCCGAGATTCGCGCTCGTAATCTGCTGCACGCCAGCGACTATGGGTCGATTACCGCGCCCACGCTGGTGTTGTGGACCAGCGACGACCCGACCGCCGACGTCACCGAAGGCCGTCGAATCGCATCCATGATCCCCGGCGCGCGTTTCGAAGTGATGTCCGGCTGCGGCCACTGGCCGCAATACGAGGACACCAAGACATTCGACCGCCTACATCTCGATTTCCTTCTGGGCCGGTGACGGTGTCCGACGGGGATGAGGTCCAAGAGGTGGACGTCGACGTCGTCGTCGTCGGCGCAGGCCCAGTCGGCCTGACTCTGGCCAATATCCTTGGCCTGCAAGGCGTCAGCACGCTGGTGGTTGAAGAGCGCGACACCCTGATCGACTACCCGCGCGGCGTCGGGCTCGACGACGAGTCGCTGCGCACCTTCCAAGCGATCGGCCTGGTCGAGCACGTCCTTCCACACACCGTGCCCAATCAGATCTTGCGATTCGTCGACGCCAAGCGCCGGATATTGGCCGAAATGGCTCCTCCCGACGCACGTTTCGGTTGGCCCAAACGCAATGGCTTCGTCCAGCCGCTGGTCGATGCCGAGCTGCTTCGCGGACTGGACAGGTTCGAGCACGTCGAGATCCAGTGGGGGCGGGCGATGGCCTCCTACGCCGAAACGGCGGACGCGGTCACTGTCGACCTCGACGGGAAAAATGGCCCCAAGCGTGTCCGGACCCGCTATGTCGTCGGCTGCGACGGCGGCCGCAGCGCCACCCGGCGACTGATGGGGATCTCCTTCGACGGCACCACCTCGCCGACCCGCTGGCTGGTGGTCGACATCGCCAACGATCCGCTCGGGCACCCCAACAGCGAAGTCGGCGCCGACCCCGCCCGCCCCTACGCCTCGATCTCGATCGCGCACGGAATTCGGCGCTTCGAGTTCATGATTCACGCCGACGAGACCGACGAGCAGGCAGAAGATCCGGCCTTCCTCAGCCGGATGCTGGCGTCGATGGTGCCGCATCCCGACCGGGTCGACGTTATTCGCCACCGGCTCTACACCCATCACTCCCGGATCGCCGGCGCCTTCCGCAAGGGGCGCCTGCTGCTGGCCGGCGACGCCGCGCACCTGATGCCGGTGTGGCAGGGGCAGGGCTA
>CBAAAS010000641.1:0-2041 GCA_964658855.1 uncultured Mycobacterium sp. | reverse complement strand
GTCCGTGCCGCCATCCTGGTGTTGCTCGCCGAGCGACCGATGCACGGCTACGAGATCATCCAGGAGGTTGCCGAGCGCAGCCAGGACCTGTGGAAGCCCAGCCCCGGCTCGGTCTACCCGACCCTGCAGTTGCTGGTCGACGAGGGCCTGATTGTCGGCACCGAATCCGAAGGCAGCAAGAAGCTGTTCGAGTTGACTGCACCCGGTAGGGAAGCCGCCGAAAAGGTCGCTACCCCGCCGTGGGAAGAGATCACCGACGGCGCGGACCCTGCCCATCTCAACCTGCGGGCAGCTGTCGGCCAATTGTTCGGCGCCGTAGCGCAATCCGCGCACGCCGCCAGCACCGAGCAGCAGCAGCGCATCCTCGAGATCGTCAACAACGCTCGCCGCGAGATCTACTCGATCCTCGGCGAAGACGACTGATCATCCCGCAAGCGGTGGGGGCCGGCATCCGCTGGTCCCCACCGTCGGCGTCAGGTGACCTCGACCCAATCCAGGGTGCGCTGCACCGCTTTCCGCCATCCGGCATATCCGGCCGAGCGCTTCGCCTCATCCCAGGCAGGCGTCCACCGCTTACCTTCGCGCCAATTGGTCTGTAGGTCGTCCGGACCCGACCAGAACCCAACCGCCAGGCCCGCCGCATAGGCAGCGCCCAACGCCGTCGTCTCGGCGATCACCGGGCGCACCACCTCGACACCGAGCACGTCCGCCTGGATCTGCATGCACAGGTCATTCGCGGTGATCCCGCCGTCGACCTTCAAGACCCCAAGGCGCACACCGGAATCGGCTTGCATCGCATCGACCACGTCGCGGCTCTGATAGCAGATCGATTCCAGAGTCGCGCGGGCCAGGTGCGCGTTGGTGTTGAAGCGCGACAGTCCCACGATCGCGCCGCGGGCATCCGAGCGCCAATAGGGCGCGAACAAGCCCGAAAACGCCGGCACGAAATACACCCCGCCGTTGTCGTCGACCTGCCGGGCCAGCGACTCGCTCTGTGCCGCTCCGCTGATGATGCCTAGCTGATCGCGCAGCCATTGCACGGCAGAGCCGGTCACGGCGATCGAACCCTCAAGAGCGTAAACGGGTTTGGCGCTACCGAATTGGTAGCACACGGTGGTCAACAGGCCATTGGCTGATCGGACGATATCCTCGCCGGTGTTCAGCAGCAGGAAGTTGCCGGTGCCATAGGTGTTCTTGGCGTCGCCGGGCTTTAGACAGACCTGCCCGACCATGGCCGCATGCTGGTCACCCAGAATCCCGGTGATCGGCACCTCGCCGCCGAGCGGGCCATCCGGTGATGTGAGGCCGTAGGGCTCGAGCGGCGAGGACGCCGCGATCGTCGGAAGCATCGCGGCCGGAATGTCGAAGAACGACAGCAGCTCGTCGTCCCAGTCCAAAGTCTCGAGATTCATCAGCATGGTCCGGCTGGCGTTGGTGACATCGGTGACGTGCACCCCGCCCCGCGGGCCGCCGGTGAGATTCCACAACAGCCAGGTGTCGGTGGTGCCGAACAACGCGTCGCCACGCTCGGCCGCCGCACGCACACCGTCGACGTTCTCCAGGATCCATTGCAATTTGCCGCCGGAGAAGTACGTCGCCGGCGGCAGGCCCGCCTTGTGCCGGATGACGTCGCCGCGGCCGTCGCGGTCCAGTGCGGACGCGATCCGGTCGGTGCGGGTGTCCTGCCAGACGATTGCGTTGTAGTACGGCCGGCCGGTGCGCCGGTTCCACACCAGCGTTGTCTCACGCTGATTCGTGATACCCAGTGCGACCAGATCTTTCGACGACAGGTCGGTCGCGTTGAGCGCCGACATCAGCACCGATGAGGTGCGTTCCCAGATCTCGATCGGGCTGTGCTCGACCCACCCGGCGCGCGGCAGGAGCTGCTCATGCTCGAGCTGATGCCGGCCCACCTCGCCGCCGTCGTGCCCGAAGATGATGCAGCGAGTGCTGGTGGTGCCCTGGTCGATCGACGCGACGAACTCGGCCAACTGCTTCCCTCCCGCGCTCGACGTCCATCATGGACTACGCGGGAAGCGGT
>CBAAAS010000640.1:0-2047 GCA_964658855.1 uncultured Mycobacterium sp. | reverse complement strand
CGACGGACGGCACCGTCGAGGTCGGCGGCGTCGACGTGCGTGACCGCGATGTCGAGGAGCTGTGGTCGACCCTCGGGCTGGTGCCCCAACGCGGCTATCTAACGAGCATCTGCCGGTTGTCGTGATCACCGGCGCGGGTAGTGGCATCGGGCTGGAGACGGCGCGACGGCTGGTGCCGACGCACCGAGTTGCGGTAATGGACCTGCACGGAGAGTCCGCGGAGCGCGCAGTCGCGAGTCTGGGCGGCAACGCCTTGGCGTTGCATTGCGACATCACCGACGAGGCGTCCGTGGCGGCGGCGATCGACAGCGTCATCGACGAGTTTGGCCGGATTGACGTGGCCATCTCGAATGCAGGCATCGGCGCGATCGGCGCGGCCCGGCACCTCGATCCGGAGGTGTTGGCTGCTCAGCTCGACGTGAACGTGACGGGCAATTGGCGCTTCATGCATGCTTGCCTACCGCACTTGATCAACAGCGGCGGATACCTGCTCGGGGTGGCATCGGCTGCGGCGATCGTCTCGCCCCCAGGTGAGGGTCTGTACGCCGCGAGCAAGGCCGGCCTCGAAGCACTGTTGAACGTCGTGCGGGTCGAGATCGCCCACCTCGGGGTCGACGTCGGCATCGCCTACCCGTTGTTTATCGACACACCAATGGTTCGCGACGCCGATTCCGAGCACGGCGACTTCGCCAGGATGCGCGCCATGCTGCCGGGCCCGGCGGGCAAGTCGTATCCCGTGTCATTGGCCGCCGATACTTTGGCGCGGGCCGTGCATCGTCGTTCCCGGCGAGCCTTCGTACCCCGCTCCGTGCGGCTGCAGTACCTATTGCGGGGCGTTATTGGGAACTTGGTAGACCGGCAGTTCAAGCGCATCGCGCCCGATGTCGATCGCTTGACCGCGCAGAAGGTGGCCGAACGCGGCGGATTCGAGGCCGGCTTCACGAAGGTGGTGCTCGCAGGCCGGGCGGGCGACCAAACCGCTGCCGAGAATGCGGGTGATCCTGATTAACCCGTGGCCACCGGCCGTCATGCGCACATTCAGGGATCGCACGCGGGCCCGCGGATGGGAGCGCGCGCTGCGCCTTCCGAGAGCGACCACGCCTGATCTGGATGTTCGTCGGGGATTGTCGGTCACGATGCCCGACGGGGTCCGGCTCATCGCCGATCTCTACCGGCCGCGCGGCGCATCGCCGATGCCGACCGTACTCGTCCGCACACCGTATGGGCGACGTGGTCTGGTGGCCACCCTGAGCTCTCGGCTACTCGCCGAACATGGACTACAAGTTCTACTGCAGAGCTGCCGCGGCACATTTGGGTCGGGCGGTGAGCTCGATCCATTCCGGGAGCGCGACGACGGACTGGCGACGCTGAAGTGGATCCGCGATCAACCGTGGCACTCCGGGCAGCTGGGCACGTTGGGCGCAAGCTATCTCGGCATCACTCAGTGGGCACTTGCCGCCGACGCGGGAACCGACCTGGCAGTGATGGCGATCGCCGCGTCGACGTCGGATCCGCACGGTCAGACCTATCACGGCGATGCCTACTCCCTCGAGCTCGCACTGGGTTGGGCGTACATCGCCACGGTGCAGGAACAGCGGTGGGCCGAGATGCAGCAACTGCTGATGCGGGGACGGTTGCGCAAAGCCGCAGCCGTCTGGCCGCTCACCCGCACCGATCGCAGCCTGCTTGGCAAAACGGTGCCCTACTACCAGGATTGGTTGCGGCACTCCGGCCCTAACGATCCCTACTGGGATGATCGGACGTTCAGCGCCGGAGTGAAGGACATCGAAGCAGCAGTCGACCTTGTCGCGGGATGGGACGACATCTTCCTTCCCGGACAGCTCGCCGACTATCGCCGACTCCGCGATGCTGGCCGGACCGTGCGACTCACCGTCGGGCCGTGGACGCATTTCTCGGTCGGGTTGGCGGCGGAGTCGACGAGGCGGGCGATCGCAGTGCTACGCGGACATCTCATCGACGGCGCTGGCATGCCGCCGGGTCCGCCCGTTCGCGTCTTCGTCACCGGAGCGCACAAGTGGCGCGACCT
>CBAAAS010000639.1:0-2049 GCA_964658855.1 uncultured Mycobacterium sp. | reverse complement strand
GAACAACGGCCGCGGTCGACATCTCAGCGTCCCGTCCCGAACCGAACACCGATGGTGGTCAGCACGACGTTGACCGCGAACAGCGCGAGCACGCACAGCACCAGCGTCTCGTTGACGGCGACACCCACGCCTTTGGGACCACCCTTGGTGGTCAGTCCCCGGTAGCAGCCGACCAAGCCGGCGATCATGCCGAAAATCGCCGCCTTGATGGTCGCGATGAGCACCTCGGGCAGACCGGTGACCAGTGTCAGCGTGGCGAGATATGCACCGCCGGAGACATTTTGGAGCTTGACGCCGAACAGGAATCCGCCCACCAAACCGATGGTGATGACGGTCCCGTTGAGTAGCGTCGCGACGACGGTGGCGGCAACCACCCGCGGTACCACCAGTCGGTGGATCGGATCGATGCCCAGAACCTCCAAGGCGTCGATCTCTTCGCGGATCGTACGGGCACCCAAGTCGGCGCAGATGGCGGTCGATCCGGCGCCGGCCACCACCAGCACGGTGGTCAGCGGCCCGAGTTGAGTCACGGCCCCCAGGGCGGCGCCCGCACCCGAAATATCCGCTGCGCCAAAGGCGGCCAACAAAGTATTGAGGGTGAAGACGATCAGCACGGTCAGTGGTATGGAGACCGCGATCGTGGGCAGCAACGCGACCCGGGTGATGAACCAGGTCTGGACGATGAATTCGCCCCAGTGAAAAGGCCTACGGAACAACGCTTTTCCGGTCAGCGTACACATCCGGGCGAATCCACCGACGGTCGTCAGTGGCGGAATGAGCTGGTCGCGCACATATCCGAGGAGTCCGGCCGGCGTCGTTGCCGTCATCGTCGCCTCGGCCATCCGCTGTCCAGTTCAGTCCGCGGCGCGAGGTGGCATGCGTCAGCGCAGTGGCAACACTGCTTCACCATGCGTCACACTATGTAACAGAAATCACTTCGGCTACATCAGACACGCGGGGTTCGCCGCGTCCAAAACCGATCGTGCACCGCGACGTTCACCGCGGTCCCTATTCGGCAGGTGTTGCTTTACTGCTGCGTTTGGCGTTTTTCAGGCGGCCCCAAAATCGCGCGGCTTCTCGAATCGATTCCTCGGTCGGCCTTGGCTCCCAACCTAATTCGCGGGTCGCCTTGCTGTGGTCGACCGGAGCCTCGGCACGCATCATCCGCACGGACTGCATGCTGAGTTCGGCGTCCTTGCCCGTCAACCGGGCTCGAAGGCTGCCCAGCACGCCCATTCCGTACAGCACGGGCACCGAGATGGACCGCCGTGGCGCCGGCACACCGGCCTCGTCGGCCGCGATCCTGACCACCTCTTTCAGCGGCATCATCCGCTCGGAAATGATGTAGCGCTCCCCATTGCGGCCTCGCTCGGCGGCGATCAGCATTGCTTTCGCCGCGTCGTCGACACCGACGACCTCCAACTGAATGCCGTTCATCAGAAACGGCAGCTTGCCGTACACCGCGCCGGCGATGAATGCGCCATGTGGGGTACGGCCCCAGTCGCCATCGCCGTAGGTCGTCGACACGCACATGGCGACGGCGGGTAACCCTTTCTCCGACGCGTAGTGCAGCACCAGATCCTCGGCCTGTACCCGCGATTCCACGTAAGGGGTGAGCTTGCGACGGTCGATCTGCTCGTTCTCAGTCGCCACATGGCCATGCCGACGGGCCATCGTGGCGTAGGTACTGGTGAACACGAACCGCTTCAGGGTCGCGGTGATCGGCTCCTCGACGGCAATGTCGAGGACGCTGCGCAAACCCTCGACGTTGGTGTGAAACAGCGGCGCCGGATCCTGCAACCAGGCCCGGGTGTCGACCACGCAGTAGTACACCTGCTCGCAACCGCGCATCGCGTCGCGCACCGTGGCCGTGTCGAACACGTCGCCGTGAAACCGGGTGACGTCGAGATCGTCGATGCTGCGGGTGTTCGCGCCCTCGCGGACCATGACGCGCACGTCGGCGCCCGTCGCGACGAGTTGGCGGGTGACGTGCGAACCCAGGAAGCCGTTGGCGCCGATGACCAGTTTGGGTGCGCTCACTGCAGGCCT
>CBAAAS010000638.1:0-2059 GCA_964658855.1 uncultured Mycobacterium sp. | reverse complement strand
GTGGTGACCGGTATCGACACCAGATCCGGCGTTGTCCATCTCAACGACAGCGCCATACACACCGGTCGCGATGAACAGGTCTTCGTTGCGACCTTCGAGCAGGCGTGGGCTCCGAACTTTCACTCAGCCATTGTCACTCAGTGATTTCAAGCGACATTCAGTGCGACAGCTCCGCGGATAAGAGCCTTCAGCGCCTTTTCATCGATGGGGTCGCCTTCGTGAATGTCGATGGCGCGGCGCGTTTGCCAGCCAGACTCGAATTGAACAGGTCGGCCGGATCTTCGAGTGAAGCGCCCTTGGCGAACGTCATCTTGACGACGCTCTTGCAAGTCTCACCGGTGCAGATCATTGCGGAGTGATACCACACCGGTACGCCCCGCCACTTCCAATCCTCGGTCACATCCGGGTCGGCCTCTTTGATGAGTATCGCTGATGTAGAGCGGATCGATGGTGAACTGCGTTGTCTCGCGCAGTGTGGGGGCCACCCTTGAGGTCGATTGCCGCGCCAACAATTGCAGGTGCTGAAGCCGTCGCCGTCCGGACTAGCTGGCCGCCGGACCGCAGCCAGCAGGTGTAACGTCGCAAGTGTTGAACCCTCAGCTGGTTCGGGACGAGTTCGGCCGTCCGCCGCCCAACTCGAGGAGCAATCGCTCCGACACCCGACAATTCCGGTGATTACCTGAACTCAGGATCGCCATGACTATTTCACCTAGAGCGTCGATTCGACCGGCTGTCACAGCTGTCGTCCTCGCGTACCTCATCGCGACAGGTTCCTGGCGATGAGGATGCTAGGCGTCGCCGCCATCGCGCTGCTCATGGTGAGCCTGCTGTTGGCGACGATGTCGGCGCGGGTGGTCAAACAGTACGAGTCCGGCGTGCTGTTTCGGTTGGGCCGGTTAGTCGGCGAACGTCATCCAGGTTTGCGATTCATCATCCCGATAGTCGATGTACTACATCGGATCTCGCTGCGTATCGTGACAATGCCGATCCAGTCCCAAGGGATCATCACCCGCGACAACGTCAGCGTCGATGTGTCAGCTGTTGCCTACTTCAAAGTCGTCGATGCGGTGAAGTCCGTAGTTGCGATTGAAAACGTCGGTGCCGCAATCAATCAGATTGCTCAGACCACCCTGCGCAAGGTCGTCGGTCAGCACACATTGGACGAAACACTCTCCGAAACCGACAAGATCAATCTCGACATCCGCGCGATCCTGGACGTCACCACCATCGAATGGGGCGTGCAGGTCACTCTGGTGGAACTCAAGGACATTCAGCTGCCGGACACCATGAAGCGGGCCATGGCCCGGCAGGCCGAGGCGGAACGGGAAAAGCGGGCCAAGATCATCGCCGCGGAGGGAGAGTCGCTCGCCGCGGCCGCCTTGGGTGATGCCTCGGACACCATGGTGGCTCATCCGTTGGCTCTACAGCTTCGCAATTTGCAGACCCTGGTCGAACTCGGTGTCGACAAGAACACCACGGTGGTTTTCCCCGCGCCATTGATGTCGACCATCGCCGAACTCGGAGCGTTCTTGGCTCGCGAGGCCGCCGCCGCCGTGCAGCCACAACCACAGCCGCAGCCACCGATCTCCGTCCCGCCGGCACCGGCTAAGGGTGGCTCGGAGTCCGGCCTCGAGGACATGCTGTGACCGGCAGTGCAACGGTACCGGGCGCCCGCACGCTGGAACCCGAACTGCGGCAACGGATGCACGCGTACTGGCGAGCCGCGAACTACCTGTCGGTAGGCCAGCTTTACCTGTACAACAACCCGCTGCTGACTCGGCCACTAAAGCTGTCAGACGTCAAACCGCTCGTCGTCGGACACTGGGGGACCACTCCGGGGCAGAACTTCATATACGTACACCTCAACCGGGCGATAACGAAGTACGACCTCGATATGTTTTACATCGCCGGCCCCGGCCACGGCGGCCCAGCTCTGGTGGCCAACACCTACCTCGAGGGCACGTACTCCGAGATCTACCCCGACGTCAGCCAAGATGAAGCCGGGATGAAGAAACTCTTCACCCAATTCTCCTTTCCTGGAGGCATTTCCAGCCACGTG
>CBAAAS010000637.1:0-2072 GCA_964658855.1 uncultured Mycobacterium sp. | reverse complement strand
TGACTTCCTGCTGCTGGCCGTTGTTGTCGACGGTCAGATTCCAGCGGTTGTCGGCGTCCGACCAGTCGGCGGCGAGCACCTTCTGGCGGTAGCGGATGTGCTTGTCGATGCCGTTCTCGTTGGCGGCCTCGCGGATGTAGTTCTTGATCGACGCGCCGTCGGCGATGGACACCGAGGATTCCCACGGCTTGAACCGGAATCCGAGGGTGAACATGTCCGAGTCGGACCGGATACCGGGGTATTTGAACAGGTCCCAGGTACCGCCGAGGTCGTCGCGGCGCTCGAGCACCGCGTAGCTCTTGGACGGGCAGCGGTCCTGCAAATGCCAGGCCGCGCTGATGCCGGAGATGCCGGCGCCGACAATCACAACGTCGAGATGTTCAGTCATGGCGGACACGCTATCAACGCGGTGTTGATTGAGTCAACACCCTGTCGAGTCTCTCAACACCATGTAAAGTAACGCGGGTGGCGACCGTCAGCTCCAATCGCACCTCCCGGGGGCGGCGTTCGGCGCGCCCATCGGGCGACGACCGCGAATTCGCCATCCTGACCACCGCCGAGCAGCTGCTGGAGCATCGCCCGCTTGCCGACATCTCGGTCGATGACCTGGCCAAAGGTGCCGGGATCTCTCGCCCGACGTTCTACTTCTATTATCCGTCGAAGGACGCGGTGCTGCTGACGCTGTTCGAGCGGGTGATCGTCGAAGCGGACTCAGCACTGGAAAGTCTGGTCGCCAACCCGCCGGCCGACTTGAAAGCGTTGTGGCGCATCGGCATCAACGTCTTCGTCGAGACGTTCGGATCGCACCGCTCCGTCTCCCTGGCCGCAGATTCCGCGCGCACCAACGCCGACATTCGCAAACTCTGGTCACGGTTCATGGAGAAGTGGGTCGGCCACATCGCCATCGTGATCGAGGCCGAGCGCTCCCGCGGCGCGGCGCCCGTGACCTTGCCGGCCGTCGAACTCTCGGCAGCGCTGAACCTGCTCAACGAGAAGATGATGCTGAGCTCGTTCGCCGGCGACAGCCCGTCGGTCCCCAAGGAGCGGCTGCTCGAGACGCTGGTCCACATCTGGGTGAGCAGCATCTACGGCGAACACGTCTAACCCGGCGCGGTTGTCACCGATTGATGCGAACATATGTTCGTGTGTGACTCTGGCGGTGACGCCCACATCCTGCACGCAGACCTCGACTCGTTCTATGCCTCCGTCGAGCAACGCGACGACCCTGGGCTGCGCGGCCGACCGGTGATCGTCGGTGGCGGGGTGGTGCTGGCGGCCAGCTATGAAGCCAAGGCCTACGGCGTGCGCACAGCGATGGGCGGCGCCCGAGCCCGGCGGCTGTGCCCGCAAGCCGTGGTGGTTCCGCCGCGGATGTCGGCCTACAGCCGGGCCAGCGACGCGGTGTTCGAGGTTTTCCACGACACCTCCCCGCTGGTGGAGGCCATCTCGGTGGACGAGGCGTTCCTGGATGTAGGCGGGCTGAGGCGGGTCTCCGGGACGCCGGTGCAGATCGGCGCCCAGCTGCGCAACGAGGTCCGCGACCGGGTCGGCCTGCCGATCACCGTGGGCATCGCGCGCACCAAATTCCTCGCGAAGGTGGCCAGCCAAGAGGCCAAACCGGATGGCCTGTTGCTTGTTCCGCCCGGGCGTGAGCTCGCCTTCCTACATCCGCTGCCGGTGCGACGTTTGTGGGGCGTCGGTGCGGTGACGGCCGACAAGCTGCAGGTGCATGGCATCGAAACGGTCGCCGAGGTGGCCGAGCTCAGCGAGTCCATGCTGGCGTCGATGGTCGGCGGCGCGATGGGCCGGCAGCTGTACGCGCTATCGCGCAACATCGATCGCCGTCGGGTGACGACGGGAGTTCGCCGGCGGTCGGTGGGGGCGCAGCGGGCACTGGGCCGCGCCGGTAGCAGCATGTCGACGGCCGAGATCGACGCAGTGGTGATCGGCTTGATCGATCGGATCTCCAGCCGGATGCGCACGGCCGGGCGAACCGCCCGCACCGTCACATTGCGGTTGCGGTTCAACGACTTTGGCCGGGCCACCCGCTCGCACACCCTGCCGTGGGCAAC
>CBAAAS010000636.1:0-2079 GCA_964658855.1 uncultured Mycobacterium sp. | reverse complement strand
GCCATCTCCGGCGGGTAGCCCGCCTCGACCATCACGTCGAAACCGGTCTTCACCAATTCCTCTGTGCCCCCACACAACACGGCCTGCTCACCGAACAGGTCGGTCTCGGTCTCGTCCTTGAAGGTGGTCTTGATGACGCCGGCGCGGGTGCCGCCGATGGCCTTGGCGTAGGACAGCGCCAGCGCCTCGCCGGTGCCGGTCGGGTCCTGGTCGACGGCGATCAGCGCGGGCACACCTTTACCGTCGACGAACTGACGGCGGACCAAGTGACCGGGCCCCTTCGGTGCGACCATCGCGATGGTGACGTTGCCGGGCGGCTTGATCAGGTCGAAATGGATGTTGAGCCCGTGACCGAAAAACAGCGCATCGCCGTCTTTCAGGTTGGGTTCGATGTCGCCTGAGAAGATCTCGGCCTGCGCCGTGTCGGGCGCCAGCAGCATGATCACGTCGGCCCACTTGGCCACCTCGGCCGGGGTGTCGACGGTCAGGCCCTGCTCCTCGACCTTGGCCCGCGACTTCGAGCCTTCCTTCAAGCCGACACGAACCTCGACACCGGAGTCGCGCAGGCTCAGCGAGTGCGCGTGTCCCTGGCTGCCGTAGCCGATCACACCGACCTTGCGGCCCTGAATGATCGACAGGTCGGCGTCGTCGTCGTAGAACATCTCCAAAGCCACGTGAATGTCTCCTTCTTTATTGGCTTTTCGATCAGTGGTCGAAATTGAATGGGTTATTTGGCCGTACCGATAGCGCGTGGTCCTCGGGAAAGCGACACGACTCCGGACTGGACGATTTCGCGGATGCCGAACGGCTCGAGCACCTTCAGCAGCGCTTCCAACTTGCCGCGGTCACCGGTGGCCTCGATGGTCAGCGATTCGGGCGACACGTCGATCACTTTGCCGCGGAACAGGTTCACGGCTTCGATCACCTGGCTGCGGCTTCCGGCATCGGCGCGGACCTTGATCAGCGCCAGCTCACGAGACACCGAGTTGTTGTCGTCCTGCTCGATGATCTTGATGACGTTGATCAGCTTGTTGAGCTGCTTGGTGATCTGCTCGAGCGGGGTGCTCTCGGCGGAGACGACGATCGTCATCCGCGACATGTCCTTCTGCTCGGTAGCGCCCACTGCCAGCGACTCGATGTTGAACCCGCGCCGCGAGAACAGCGCCGCGACACGAGCCAGCACACCGGGCTTGTCCTCGACCAACACCGAAAGGGTGTGCGTGGTCGTCGTTCCGGTGGTCATCAGGCGTGCCCTTCGATTCCGTCGTCGAACAACGGGCGGATACCGCGAGCGGCCTGGATCTCGTCGTTCGAGGTGCCGGCGGCCACCATCGGCCAGACCTGCGCGTCGGCGCCGACGATGAAGTCGATGACCACCGGGCGGTCGTTGATCGCGCGAGCCTGGTTGATCACGTCGACGACATCTTCTTCACGCTCGCAACGTAATCCGACACAACCCAGCGCCTCGGCCAGCTTGACGAAGTCGGGGATCCGACGCGAGTGGGTGGCCAGATCGGTCTGCGAGTACCGCTTCTCGTAGAACAGCGTCTGCCACTGGCGCACCATGCCGAGGTTGCCGTTGTTGATCAGCGCCACCTTGATCGGCACGCCTTCGATCGCACAGGTGGCCAATTCCTGATTGGTCATCTGGAAGCAACCGTCACCGTCGATCGCCCAGACCTCGGCATCGGGTCGGGCCATCTTGGCACCCATGGCCGCTGGGACGGCGTAACCCATCGTGCCCAAACCACCAGAGTTGAGCCAGGTTCGCGGTTTCTCATAGCGGACGAACTGCGCGGCCCACATCTGGTGCTGGCCAACGCCCGCGACGTACACCGCGTCGGGACCGGCGATCTCGCCCAGCTTCTCGATGACGTACTCCGGGCTCAAGCTGCCGTCGCTCTGCGGCCCGTAGCTCAGTGGGTAGGTGGCCTTCACGTCATCGAGGTAGGCCCACCAGTCAGCGATGTCCGATGGTTCAGTTTTGCCGACCTCCCTGTCGTGGCGCAGGGCCGCGATCAGCTCGGTGATGACCGCTTTGACGTCACCGACGATCGGCACGTCGGCGTGCCGGTTCTT
>CBAAAS010000635.1:0-2094 GCA_964658855.1 uncultured Mycobacterium sp. | reverse complement strand
AGCAGGTCTTCGACGCTGCCGCCGCCCCTGGCCAGCACGATCACGTCGACACCCTCGTCGGAGTCCAACTCCCGCAACGCCTTGACGATCTGGGACACCGCGGTCGGCCCCTGGACGGCGGTGTTTCGGACAGCGAACTGCACCGCGGGCCATCGAGCGGCGGCCACGGTCGTGACATCGCGCTCAGCCGCGCTGGCCCGGCCGGTAATCAGTCCGATCATGTTGGGCAGGAACGGGATTGGCCGCTTGAGGCGCGTATCGAATAGACCTTCGGCAGCCAGCAGTTGTCGCAACCGTTCGATGCGGGCCAGCAGTTCGCCGACGCCGACCGCGCGTATCTCGCTGAGCCGCAAGGTAAGAGTGCCGCGGCCGGTGAAGAAGTTCGGTTTCCCGCAGACCACCACCTGCACGCCCTCGACGAGCTTGACCGGAGCATTGTCGACCAGAGCGCGCGGAGCGGTCACGCTCAACGACATGTCGGCGGCCGGATCGCGCAGCACCATGAATACGGTCCTGGCACCGGGCCGGATGTTGATCTGCGTCAGCTGACCTTCGACCCAGACCACGCCCAGCTTGTCGATCCAGGCCGCGATCCGTGTCGCGACCGCGCGAACCGGAAAGGGGTTCTCCGCGGAATTGGCCGAAGTTGCGTGAGCGCCCGCGCTGTTGGCGGTCACTTCGCCGTCGCGCGCGTGATCCTGTTGGCAAGCAGCGTCTGGAACGGGGCGCGACCTTTGGTGGCCTCTTCGTAGGCCAGCAGGGCCTCGAGCTCGTCGACGTCGAGGGTTTGCAGCCGGGCCCGCAGCTGGGCCAGGGTCAGCTGCTCGTAGTCCAGTTCCTCGACCACCGCCGGCGCAGCGACCGACTTCTTGCTCGGTTTGGCGGCAGATCGCGCCCAGGACTCAGACGAGCCCGCGGCGGCGTCGCCGGAGGTGTACAGCGCGAAACGTCCCTCGGTGCGGCGCTCGACGTCGGGGGCCGGGCCGTCATCGTCGTCTTCGGGTACGTCCTCGTCGAACGTCGCCCACTCCGGTTGCTCGTCCTTGGGCGGGAAGATGTGCTCCAGGGTGGAGTCGCCCTTGATCACCAGCTCGGCGACGTTCTGCTGGAACCGCATCACGACGTGCGCGGCCGTGCTGGCCAGCGTCATCGGATACATCAGGATGGTTTTGGGCAGCCTGATCGTCTCTTCGACGGCCATCGTGGCCGCGCCAATCAGCAGCCGGACCCCATAAGGTGCAGTAGCCATACGGTCAAGCCTGCCTTAACCGGCGGACAACGCCAAGCTGAGCGCGCGAGTTGGCGGCCTGGTGTCGGCAGAAAGTACCCTGGTGGACATGCCGCCGACCGTGAATATGGGGATACCCGGTGCGACCGCTGCGGTGGCCGAGCCGGTCACCGGCAAGCGAGTGCTGCTGGCCGAGCCGCGCGGATACTGCGCCGGCGTCGACCGGGCCGTCGAGACCGTCGAACGCGCGCTGGAAAAGCACGGCGCACCCGTCTACGTCCGGCATGAGATCGTGCACAACGTCCACGTCGTCGAGACGCTGGCCAAAGCAGGCGCGATCTTCGTCGAGGAGAACGACGAGATCCCCGAAGGCTCGATCGTGGTGTTCTCCGCCCACGGCGTCGCGCCGACCGTGCACACCACGGCCGCCGAGCGCCAGTTGAAGGTGATCGACGCGACCTGCCCGCTGGTCACCAAGGTGCACAACGAGGCGAAGAGATTCGCCCGCGACGACTACGACATCCTGCTGATCGGCCACGAGGGCCACGAGGAGGTCGTCGGCACCGCCGGTGAAGCGCCCGACCACGTGCAACTGGTCGACGGTCCGGGCGCCGTCGACAGCGTGACGGTTCGCGACGAGAACAAGGTGATCTGGCTGTCGCAGACCACGCTGTCGGTCGACGAGACGATGGAAACCGTGCAGCGGCTGCGGGTCCGCTTTCCGAAGCTGCAGGACCCGCCCAGCGACGACATCTGCTACGCGACGCAGAACCGTCAGGTCGCGGTGAAGGCGATGGCGCCCGAGTGCGAGCTGGTGATCGTCGTGGGCTCGCGCAACTCGTCGAACTCGGTGCGATTGGTCGAGG
>CBAAAS010000634.1:0-2101 GCA_964658855.1 uncultured Mycobacterium sp. | reverse complement strand
CAGGCGCAGCCGGACCGGATCGACGTCCGCGACATCGGCGCCGTCGACCACCACCGTTCCCGACGACGGCTCGGCCATCCGGTTGATCATCCGCATCGACGTCGTCTTACCGCATCCGGACGGTCCGACGAACACCGTCAGCGTCCCCGGGGGCACTTCCAGGTTGAGCCGGTCGATGGCCACGGTGCCGTCGTCGTACACCTTGTGGACGTCGTGAAAACCGATCACCGTCAGCTTCCGATCGGGTGGTCGAAGTTGTTGGCACGCACCCATCTCCGGGCCGCCTGATCGGGATCGACGCCGGAGTTGCCAGACACCGAAGCGTTGAGGTTGGCCATCTCGCGGCTGGTCAGCTTGGCCGACACCGCGTCCAGCACCTTGGTGAGCCGGTCTGATTTCTTCTGCGAATTCACCAGCGGGGCAATGTTTCCGGCCAGAAAGTTGTGCTGCGGATCATCGAGCACCACCAGATTTCCCTGCAGGATCGCCGGCGACGTGCTGAAGATGTTGGCCGCGTTGACCTTTCCCTCGGCCAAGGTGCGCACGGTGACGGCACCCCCGTCGTCGCTGATCGCGACGAAGTTGCCGGGTGCGATGTCGAGGCCGTACCGCTGCTGTAGTCCCTTCAACCCGGACGGCCGGGCCTGAAAGTCCGAGGGCGCGGCGAACTTCACCTGGGCCGAATGCGGGGCGAGGTCGGCGATCGTCTTGAGGTTCCACTTAGCGGCGGTGCCGGTGGTAACCGTGACGGTGTCGGTGTCACACGCAGGCGACGGCGTCAGGATCGACAGGTCCGGCGGCAGCCTCTTGGTCAGCTCACGCTCGACATCGTCGAGCAGCGTCGCGGTGGCGTCCGGCTGCAAGTAGAGCAGCAGGTTGCCGACGTACTCGGGCACCAAATCGATCGAATGATCTTTCAGGGCAGGGACATACGTCTCCCGGCTACCGATTCCCATCTGGCGGCCGACGTTGAACCCGTTGGCCTGCAACGTCTGTGCATAGATCTCGGCAACGATCTTTGACTCCGGGAACCCGGCTGACCCGACCACGATCGAGTTCGGCCCGCTCGAGGCGCCGCCGAGCGGATTCGCGCTCCCGCATGCCGTCGCGGCAAGGCATACGGCCAACCACGCCGCGACACGGTGGCCGCGCCATCGCAGCATGCTCATAGCAACCGACACTAGCGTTGAACGCCTTTCGCGGTGGTTCGGTTCACTTCGGGCCGTAAAAGGGTAAAGATGACAGCATGAGCAGCGATCCGTCGGTGTCCCCCGAAGTGCCGCCAGTACCACCCGCGCCGACCCCGGACCGGCTCCCGCCGCCTGAATCGGCGGTGAAGTTCACCCGTACCGCCGGCCTGTGGTCATTCCTGGCAGCCGGCTTCGTGATCCTGATCGTGTTGCTGATCTTCATCACGCAGAACACGGCTTCGGGCGACTTCGCCTTCCTCGGCTGGCATTGGAGTCTGCCGCTCGGGGTGGCGATCCTGCTGGCGGCGGTGTGTGGCGGCCTGATCACGTTCCTCGCCGGCACCGCCCGGATCTATCAGTTGCGGCGTGCCGCGAAGAAGAATCTCATCGCCGGCCGCTAGCCGAGCCCCTGGCGAGCGTGCAGAGAATGCCATCCATGTCGGCGTGTCGGTGTACAGACACGCACGCTCGCGCAGGCGTGCGTTTAGGCCCTGTGCAGCTCAGTGAGGCCGGTCGCGATCAACGGTGCCACCGTTTCGCCGACCCGGTCTGAGGCGGCTTCAGCGTCGTCGTCGCCACCCGACATCCGTCGGCGGAAGTCGATGCCGGCCGCGATGATCGCCAGCTTGAAGTAGGCCAGGCCCATGTAGAAGTTCCAATGCGCCAACGCACTCCCGGAGAGCTCCGCATAGCGGTGGGCCAGTTCGTCGGCGACCGGCAACTGCGGTGAGGTCCACGCGGCTTGCGCGTTGATGATCAGGTCGAGCGATGGATCGCGGTAGACGCACATCAGCGCCGCATCGCTGATCGGATCGCCCAGCGTGGACAACTCCCAGTCGACGACGGCGCGGACCTGCGACGGGTCGTCGGCGTCGAGGATGGTGTTGTCGATCCGGTAGTCGCCGTGCACG
>CBAAAS010000633.1:0-2107 GCA_964658855.1 uncultured Mycobacterium sp. | reverse complement strand
CGCCACAGCTCGTCGATGTGTCCCAACGACTACGGCTTCGACTCGTCTTTGAGCCGCTGAGCGGCTTGGACACGGCCCTCGTTGATTTCAGCCATCGCCTCGGGAATCTCACTCGAGGTGAATGTTCCACCGCGACCGGTGGGCAAGCCGCCGAAGGAGTAGCTCTCGTCGAACTTCGGGGCGCTGGGTTCGGGACGGCGCGCCTCGACCTTTTCGATGATCGGTTCCAGACGCTTGGCCTTCTCGGCCACCGACTTGTGGTCGCGCTCGATGAACTCCGGCAGTACCTCTTTGCCCATCAGCTCGATGGACTCCATGGTGCCCTCGTGGCTGCGCGGGTTGAGCAGCAGGATGATCTCGTCGACGCCGCTCTCTTCGTAGCCACGGAGGAACTCGCGGACGGTGGACGGCGAGCCGATCGCGCCGCGGCCCGGACCGTAGGCCAGCGTCGGATCCTTCTCGCACTCTTCGAGATAACGCTCCCAGACCCCGGTGCGGCCAGGCGTGTGCACGCCGGTCATGTAGTAGTGCATGATCCCGAACGAGAAGAACCCACCGCCCATTCCGAGGCGCTGCACGGCCTGCTCGTCAGTCTTGGCCACCATCATCGACAGGTCACCGCCGATGGCGAGGATGTTGGGGTTGATGGCGGGAGTGACGGGTACACCGCTCTCTTCGAGTTCTTTGTAGTAGCCGTTCACCCGCTCGGTCAGCGGGCCGGGGCCGGTATAGGCGAAACTCAGTGCGCCAAGGCATTTCTGGGCGGCCATCTGCACCGAAGCCGGACGGGTGCAGGCGACCCACACCGGTGGGTGTGGCTTCTGCAGTGGCTTGGGGACGACATTGCGAGCCGGCATCTCGATGTGCTTGCCCTTGAATCCGGTGAACGGTTCTTCGGTCATGCAGCGGATCGATACCTCCAGGGCCTCTTCCCACTGGGCGCGCTTGTCCGCGGGGTCAATGTTGAAGCCGCCGAGTTCCCCGATCGACGACGATTCGCCGGTGCCGAATTCGACACGGCCGTCGGAGATCAGGTCCAGGGTCGCGATTCGTTCGGCGACCCGAGCCGGATGATTGACGGCCGGCGGCAGGTGCATGATGCCGAAGCCGAGCCGGATGTCCTTGGTCCGCTGGCTGGCGCCGGCCAGGAACATCTCCGGCGCGGTCGAGTGACAGTACTCCTCGAGGAAGTGGTGCTCGGTGAGCCAGCAGGTGGAGAAGCCGGCCTTATCGGCGGCCTCGACCTCGTCGAGGGCGTCCGTGAGCAGGATGTGCTCGTCGTCGTCCGACCAGGGACGGGGCAAGGCGAATTCGTAGAACAGCGAGATCTTCAACTGGTACCTCCCGGAACAATTGACTGCGTTGAGATTTGGTTGGCAAGGTGTTTGGCTGCGACGTAGCCGAAGGTCATGGCGGGCCCGATGGTGGCGCCGGCGCCTGCATAGCTGCGTCCCATGACCGCGGCCGAGGCATTACCCACGGCGTAGAGACCGCGGACCACCGTGTCGTCGGCCCGCAGTACCCGCGCGAACTCGTCGGTGCGCAGACCGCCCGAGGTGCCCAGGTCGCCGAGGACCATCCGGAAGGCGTAATAGGGCGGACTACCCAAGGGATGCAGATTCGGGTTGGGCAGGGTGGGGTCGCCGTAGTAATTGTCGTAAACGCTGTCACCCCGGTTGAAATCGTCGTCGTGGCCGTTGTAGGCCAGCTCGTTGAAACGTGTTGCAGTGCTGCACAGTTGATCAGCCGGGACGCCGATCTTGGCGGCGAGTTCGGACCAAGTACCGGCCGACTTCACCACGCCGGATTCCAGCCAGGCTTTAGGGATTTTCCGGCCGGTGGGGACTGGGGCGAACGGGATTTTCGGTATCGGCAGATGGCCTGCGACCACGTAGCGCAGGAATGACCGGTGGTCGGTGATCAGCCAGCACGGTATATGGGTGACGCCCGATTCCTGGCCTTCGATCATCGCGTGACCGAAATCCATGTACGGGGCCGCCTCGTTGATGAACCGCTTGCCCGCACCGTTGACGATGAATTGCGACGGCATCATCCGCTCGTTGAGCATGAATTGCATTCGGCCGTTCGGCCATTGGATCGCGGGAAA